>JAAZWY010000010.1 GCA_014240455.1 Nanobdellota archaeon
CTCTGAACTGATAATTTCTTCTGATGAAACTACTTCAAATGTTTGAGTTGCAGTAGATACTTCCTTTCCGTATCCTGCATAAACTGCAAGTACATATCTTCCTGGCGGAAGTTCTTCAGATAACTTGACTCCCCATGAATAAACAATGTCTTTTGAATTATCTATATCTGAAATTGCTGCACCGGTTACCGCATGCGTTCGTGAACTTAAACTATTTGCGTATTCTTCAATATTAACTTCTCGTTCTCCTTCAATTATAATTTGATTATTTGAATCAATAATTTGATAATTTAGGGTAATTGTTTCAATTCCTTCTTCGATAAAATTATTTAAATATAAATGCGGTCTTAATGTTTCACCTGGAACCACCTTTTCTAGGTTCAATTTTCCGGTAAATTGGAATGTTGGTGAACTTGGATCTGGCGTCAAAGTGAGCTCCAATGGGATTCTTCCCGGCTCTAATTCTAGCGTGACATCAAGTGATACTGACTTGCTCATTTCGCCGTCAGTAATTTTTATTTCTCCGCTATAAACACCGATAACTTCATCAGTTGTGTCTAAGTTTATTTTAATTTCTTCAGATTGTCCTGATTTTACAATTAATGAATCTTCAACTATCGCTATTCCTTTTAGACCAATTAATTCAACGGTATATTGCCGCGTATCACTATTATTATTTGTGATGGTGATCATCTTAATCATCTCATCATCGGGCGTTGTGACAACTTTGACAACTTCCGCATCTACGCTAAAGCTCGGAGTTTCTTCACTTACGATTAAGGTACGAAGTCTTCCGCCACCGCCTCCTCCGCCACCGCCTCCTCCATCGTCATCGGCAGATTCAATGACATCTATCGTAAATGTTTCAGAAACGTTGGTTGTTCCGTCACCACAATATACTTCACAAGTGGTTGCTCCTTCAAAACTCGAGGCGGGCGTTATTTTAATAGAATTTCCGCTAACTGTGCAGTTAACTTTACTTGTATCTTCTGTCGCTAAATAAAATGTGAGTGAGTCGCCATTAGTATGAGTACACTGACCATTTCCTGACACAGTCATATCTGAATCTACTACATATTCACTGGAATCAATCAAGACAATAACATTGGCAATTTCCTGGTCCCAAACTGGCGCAGTATTTGTAATTGTAAAGGTAATAGTTCCGTTATATGCTACAAATCCATTGATTGTTGCAGCTGAAAAAAATGAAACGACTATTACTGCAACTAACAATAAAATTTTGTGACGATCCATATTCCTTGAATCAATTCAATTATTAAATACTTATTCGTGCTCTTCTTTTCGATATAAGAAGTAAATTAGGATTGCACCGATCAAAAAGATGGATATGGCCATCATTGAAAATTTTCCCAAATCCTTGAACGCCTGTTTTTTGTATGATATTTCGGATAAATCAAAAAAAACTTTTCCTCTAATTGCGGCATAAACTGGTGCATCAGTTAAATCAGTTATTAGAATTCCTCCTGTGACTTTAGATTCGTTAACCGATTTAAATTCTGAAGTTTTGAAGGTTACATACATGCAATCCAGTAATCCTTCTGCAGTAAAATTATTTTTTGAAAACTTAAACTCTTCGACAAACTCTCCGGGTGCTTCAAAATCTAAGGAAACATCTCTACCTTCTGAATTAAAAACGCAAAAATTTATTTTGTGTGTGTGATCTGAAAAAACATCGATGGTATAATTTGAAGGTGAAATTCCTATTGCAAAAACCGACGGCAGCAATAATAAAATCAAAAAATAAACAATCCTCTTCATGTCAAATGAAGAGGTTGACTTAGTTAATAACAATTTTTATTATTTTTAACTACAAGTTATAGTTACTGTGGTGGTGTCTGCTGCTGCAACTGCTGCATCTGACGAAATCAACGTTTCAAATCCAAGATATATTTCATCCGTTGTATCTTCAAATTGGAATCCAGTTACAATATTTGTTGCTGCTCCAGATCCATAGCCAAGTGTTGCCTTGCTTGAAACTGTCCCAACGTGTGTTGCAGATGAAGCTTCATCATTGTAGCTATAATATTTGAATGTTGGACTTCCAGCACCACTTCCACCGAAAATAGTTGTATATCCTGCTTCATCAGAATAAATAGTACACGTCAAATCCGTATTTCCATTATTTTCTAAATGCATTTCATTTGCACCCGTAGAAGTATTTTTTGTTTGTCCTGCGGTACCACTTGTTATCGTTGCGGCAGCATCATCTAAACTAACAGATGCACTGCCCGTAACGGTAAAAGTGATAGTTCCAGTAGCTAAACCAGTCAACGTATCGCCATAGACTACAAACCCGGCGACCAAAATTGCGATTGCGACTAAAGCAACAACTTGTTGTTGAGATAATTGTTGTTTCTTACTACGACGCTTCGCTATTTGATTCACCTCCGTCTGAATCTACGTTTGCATCAAGAATAGTGAACGAAATGGTTCCTGTCGCAATTGAAGGAGTTTCAACTTCCTCAGAAAGCGCATCGGAAAACATAATTCCTCCAACACCAGCCAGTACTACTGCTCCTAAAAGCAGATATGCGTACATGTGATTCTTGTTCATGTACTGAAATTACCGTTCTAGTATATAAAATTTCTCAAGATTATGCAGTACAATCGCTTGAAGATGTGGTGAAGGTAATTGTAGTGCTATAACTCACTGGTGCTTGATCTCCAGGAACATCCATCCAGAATCGATAGTATTCATTGTTTCCTGCGGCAAGAGTAGTTGAAGATCTTACTTTACTCGTAGTCATTGCTTGTGCTGCACTTAATATCGGATATGTGCTGCTTCCGGTTTGGTTTCCATCCCAGATCATATTTCCTAGACTCATTGTTTTACCGCTTCCGGTGAAGTCTCCAGTTCCACTTAGACATGTCTGTACATTAGTGTTTGAATCTGAAGACAGTGTTAGATAATATCCTGGTGCGCTGCTGCCATAATTATTTACGGATGCACCTTCATCATCTGCTCCTGGTGTCAGATTTCCGAAACTTATTGTGCTTGTAGCTAAACTAACGGCGTAGTATTCTTCTACAACTGCAGAGGCTGTTGTTGAAGATGTACTGGTTGCGAATCCGGTTAATTCTCCGATTCCCATTGAAACCAACGGTACAAATAAAGCAAACATAATTGCGGTGACAACAATCAGTTTAGATTTATTTTTGATTACGTGATTTTCATTTTTGATTCGAGCTATCAAATCTTTTTCTCTATGTTTGATTGCGATTAATCTTTTCTTGAAATACTTCTTCTTCTCATCTGCAGTTTTTCCTCCAAGCAAATAATTATATTTAGATTCATAACTTTCATATGAAATCTTTTTAGCTTTCAAATCCCGATTTAATTCAGATAGTCGTGATGCTAACCTTTCTCGTTGAGATTTAATTTCATTACTATGTTTTCTGATGTGATCTAAATCTCGTCTCAAGGAAGCAAGTTTATTACTCATTGACCTTCACCTCCTCAATTAATATTTCGCAGTTCCAACTCTTCAAAAATTGTTTTACTTCAATCAATCGTTTTAGTGGTACAAAAAAGATCGATTTTGCGAGAACTTCTTTAGAACCTTTTTCGAAGATTCCTTTCGATTTGCCACGTCCGTACATTCCATATACAAACTGCACTCTTTGACTCGCATTCAGTTGGGTGGTAGAATATCGAATAAGTGCGTGTGTTGGCTTTTCGTTGCTTGTTTTTTTGGTTGAGAATTTACACTTCCATGTGTTTAAGAACGCTTCAATTTCAGTTACACTCTCTTTTGGTGTAGAAATAACAGCTTTAGCCAGGAAAATAGATTGGGTGGAATCAAGAATGCCTGGCTTTCCATTACGTCCTTTTAGTGCGTAGAAAAATTTAACACGTTCAGTCGGAGTCAGGTGACTAGAATTATATACATAAATATGTCTGGCTCTATTTTGTTTAACCAGTTGTACCACCCAACTGTTAATATTGTTAACACTGGAGTATATAAAACTTGTTTTTGTTAATACTGTTAACATAAAATGTAACTATAATGTTAATACTGTTAACTTTATCATTTATAAAAATTGCTTATGTTAAGTTTGTTAACAACTATAATTTATTCCGAATATCTTCCAATTCTTTTCTCAAAGTTTTGTAATGTTCAATTTCTTCGGGACTGGCAATCTTGGCTGCAACTTTTTTGTGAAGTACCATCATATCCGAATATTTGATCATATACTCGTTCTTTGAAGGATTTTCTTCCGTTTTATCTTTCTTCTTGCGTTTAATAAATAACCAAATTAATAATATAACTAATATTATTGCTCCAACGATACCAATTCCCAATAACATATTTGGTTCAATTGAATCTAACATCGACAACCCAATTGGTGTTCCACAAATCACATTCAATTCTAATGGTGCAGATACGCCTACTTTAGCCGCAGCTCCCGAACCTTGAACTTCAGATGATCCAACCGTTGTTGCAACTACGCTGCCTGTTAATTTCACAGGTACTTCGCAATCATCAACTATTTTTGGGACTTTGAAACAAACAGCTATTTTTTCAGAATTATTACTATATGTGTAAGCATCTAAATCTAAATCTTTTTGTTTATATTGATATTCTGCGTAATCTCCTTCTGCGATCATGGTTGCAGTAATTGCTGTTTCGAACGGATTATAAACATCATAATTAAAACATGTCACATCTCCTTGAATTGCATCCGCATGTTCAAATGAAAATTTGATTCCTACTCCTGCATCTGCAAAGACTGGACTAAACAAAAGTAATGTTGTAATTAGGATTGCAATCCGTTTCATATTATTATTAATCTCTCTCATCTTTTAGATATTTCCCTCGATATTAAATATTCAAATCCGTGACTTCGACTCGCATACTTGTAATCTTTAATTCCTCGGTCTAACTTATTTAACAGATTCTTTTCTATCGTAATCGTAATTCGTTCTTTCATACGACCCCCTGAAAATACGTAGTCGTA
>JAAZWY010000011.1 GCA_014240455.1 Nanobdellota archaeon
AATTCAGAGAAGAATCAACTTCATTATCAGAACCAATTACTTTATGGACTTTAGATTTAGGTGACGAATCTGAACCGTGGGGATATTTAGGAGTTAGAATAAATCAACAAGCATGTTTCAGTGCAACTGATGCAACAGTCAGTTGTGTAACTGGATTAATAAAAGATTCAGACGCAATCGGAGACCCTTGTGCATGTTCATCAGAAGTATCAAGAATTTATCCAACAACAACTGTAGAAACAACCGTACCTCCAGGAATTAGATATCACACATATGAAACTGTAGATGATTGTGGAGACGATTTCACATGTACAGTAAATTTAACAGTTTCAACAGCAAGTTATTCAGAATCAGAAACAGTAGATCTCAAATTCAATCAAGAAGATGTTTGTGAGGCACATCCTACTTTAGCTGAATGTCAACCTGCCGCACCACCTCCAAATCCATGTATCGCCAATCCAAACATGATTGGATGTCAAAGTGAGCCAGAAGGAACAATCGATTCAGACTTTGACCCTCTAACTACAGCTACTACTGGACAAAACAACTACGTGGCACAAGATCCTCCGCCATCAGAAGATGATTTCGATCCTCTTGAAAGTTTAGGTGATGAACCTCCTGAAGAACCAGAAGGAACGGGTATTGGAAAGATTGTATTAATTCTAATATTACTTTCAGCACTAGGAGGCGCAGGATACTATATGTGGAAGAGAGGAATGTTTTCAAAACTAAAGATTCCCGGCAAAGCAAAAGCTAAACCAGTTTCAACAACCTCACCAATTCAGACCTATATTGCAAAAGCAAAAGCAGCAGGAGAATCAAACGTAGTAATCAGACAGAACTTAAAGAATTCAGGATGGCCAGAGGAGGAAATAAATAAACATTTGAAATGAGAAAATTATTATATCTAATTCCTTTATTATCACTTTTATTTGTGTTAGCACCAGTATCTGCTGATGCCTGTACGGAACTTATTGCACACGAATGTTATGGCCAAGAAGAAAAATGCGAATTCACAGTAACAACAACAGCAAACCATGATTTAAGGGCACAAGGCGGAGATTATGGTGAAATTAATAAAGCGAGCAGAAATTGGTATGATTTAAGAGAAGTAAAAAGAGCTTATGATGAGTCAGGTTCTACAATGAAAGAATATGAATCTTGTAATACTGATAAATGCGATATAATGCCAATTGGATTTATGAGGATGCGCGCCATTACAACCGATAAAATTAAGTGGGCAGATTGGAATTCAGACAAATATGGTTGGTATTTACAAGGGTTTGATATGAGCGGCGATTCTGGATGCATGAGAATAAAAGCAAAAAACGGTTTTCTAGTCAAATTAAAGTTTGGTTTTGCTCCAGAAGAAGCAGATGAAAACGATAATCCAGACATGATTGATTTTTTATTACGCGGGAGTCATTCGATTCAATCTGATTATGACAATGACAGAAATCCTTGGGTAACTTATTCAAGCCAATCACCTTCTGCTGCAGGATATACATATGCTACAGTAATTTTAGATGGAGATAATGGAGATTACTTATCAATGGATCCCTCAGATGACTGCTCAGAGATTGGAACCTTTACTCTAGATATGAGCAAACCAGACGGTACAGATTGGGTTTATTCAACCAGTTATGGAGATCATGATTACAGTAACGACCAGGAAAAGTGGGTAGTAAACCTCCTGGGTTACGAAAATAAAGAATATTTAAGACTTAGAGCTGAATGTGATCAGATTGAAGCAACTGAAGCAGCTGCCCTTGACACTGGAGCAGACATAAGCACAATAACTCTTGAAGTTGATGAAGGACAATCGGTCACGTTAAGCGGAGACGATTTTTCAGACGACACTTATAAAATTAAATTAGATGAACCTTTAAGTAGATACCTCAGTAATTGGCGTAGCGGATTACCAAAAGCCACCGGATGGAGTGAAGATGAAGTATGCGCAACAGTTCTAGGCATCAGATATTGTACTGATGCAGAATACGATCTCAAAACAAAAACCAACATTAATGATATCTCTATTTCAGCAGCTACTATGAACGTTCTTCAAGATACTACTCACTCTATTATGAGATATAGTGCAAACAGAAATACTGAACATGGAGAAACATTGTTCTCCCCAACAGAATGGATCAAATTATTAGTAAAGGATACTAATGTACCAATTTCTGTAAATAATGCTGCAACCAAAGATTTCAATTCAGAAGAAAATACGGGAACAAATGTGAATAAAGTAGTATTGGATTTAGAGAATATTCCACCTAATGATGAAAGCATATGCACAGATCCAGATTCAGACATAAGTTATTCAGATCTAGAAGTCATTTCAGGAGGAGATTTAATTTCAACCGCAAAGATTTCTCAAAACAAATTATCCTTCTACAAACTCCGCCACAAACAGGGAGACGTGAGATTAAAATTCAAATGTACTGAATCATACTATAACAATCAAGAAGAAGTAACTATCGATATTGAAATAACAAACGTAGTGGAAGATATCTCAGTAGTCGATGCCACAATCGAGTCAGGATATGACTTAGGAAAAACAACGTTTTACATAGATGAAGAAACAGATGAAACCTTCAGCATATCTCTAATAAATTACGATGACAACACAATTTCAGTAGGACAAGGAACTTCAACTCAATTCACATCAAATAATGGAATTAGTGTAAATGTACGACCTGTTGGAAAAGACAGAATTGATTTAGATTATTCCGCAGGATCACCTGAAGATGATTACTTAATTCTACCAATCGTAGAAGGTAACAAGGATCCAAAAAATCTAAAAATAAATTTCGTAGTCAACGATATAAATTCTCCAATCAAGTGGAAAGTAGAAGAAATAGCTTTAGAAACACAAGAAGAGTTCTCAAAAAGTATAACAAAAACAACTTTCATCAACAAATATGAAGATAGCGAAGGAGATAGTATTGGTTATATTTCTTTTGTAGATTTAGCTGGCGTTACGCATGGTGAACTTTCCTGGAACAATCTACCTATATCAACCAGCGTCCCAGTACCGTGGAACTCACTAAATAATAACCCAATTGTATACACGCCTTCACAAAATGCAGTTGGTTCCGATTCATTCTGGATAAAAGTAACTGATGATAATTCTGAAGGAGTTCTAGTTTCCCAACCACTTAAAGTAACAATCGACATCACAAACACCAACGATAATCCAACAATCTCTTTCCCAGTTGAATACACTCTAACAAATGGAAAATACATTTTGGAAATCGAAGAAGATTCATTTGGAAGTGCAATAGTCAGTCCAAGTGATATCGATGAAGGTGACAATCCAACAATCAAAGTATCGCCACCATCAAACAGTCAATGGTCTAATTCAGACATTTCAATAACAAACAACGAAATTACATTTACTCCACCAGCAGATTTCTTTGATGAATCTGGAACAATTATGGAAGTAAGAGCTTCAGATGGAAAGTTAGAAAGCAATCCAATCCAAATAATAGTAAAAGTTTCAGGAGTAAATGATTTACCAACTTCAGCAGCCAAAGAAGTTTCAACATATCGTGACACAAAATACACTTTCAAACCAAGCGAATTCCAATTCAGCGACGTAGATTCTGGAGACACATTACAAAAAGTTACAATAACAAATTTACCATCTGGAGGAGATTTGAAGTTAAGCGGATCAGAAGTTTCAACTGATGATGTAATTATCGCCGCAGAATTAACAAACTTAGCCTTTTATCCAAACTTCGGATTTGTAAATACAACCTCATTTAGTTTCAGCGTAAGCGATGGAACAGATTATTCAGATACAAATATATTAAGTATAAAAGTCCTACCAAGCCCATATGGAGATTTTTCACAATCTTGTTCATTAGGCGGAGAAAAGATACTAAACTCAAACTGGTGTTGTAAAACTGGTTACACTCCAAAACCAGATTTAACAGACGTAACAATCGCAGGCGGAGATGTAAATGCCTGTAAACCATACCAAAACTTACCACCTGTAGCAAGTTTCATCGCATCTTCAACTAACATTTCAA
>JAAZWY010000012.1 GCA_014240455.1 Nanobdellota archaeon
GAAGCGTTAGTTCTATTTGATGCAAAAGGAATTGATTTTCAACTTGTTGGTAAAGTTGCAGATTATTTACGAAGAAAAAAAGTAGGAGATACAGTAACTTATGTGGTTAACAGAAATATCAATTTCACAAATGTATGCATAAAACAATGTGGTTTTTGTGCATTTAGTCGAGATTTTAGAGAAGAAGAAGGCTATACACTTCCTATTGAAGAAATTACAAGAAGAGCAAAAGAAGCATACACATACGGAGCTACAGAAGTATGTGTTCAAGCAGGACTTCCACCAGACATGGATGCAGGATTATATGAAAATATTTGTAGAGAAATTAAAACCGAAGTTCCAAATATACACATACATGGATTTTCTCCAGAAGAAATTCTTTATGGTGCAACAAGATCTAATATTTCAACAAAAGAATATCTGAGTAGGTTAAAGGATGCAGGTGTAGATACAATTCCAGGTACTGCTGCAGAGATTTTAGACCAAAATTTAAGAGATAAAATTTCTCCTGGTAGAATAAGTGTAGATGATTGGGTTGATATTATAAAAACTGCACATAAGATGGGAATAAAATCTACATCAACGATGATGTTTGGTCATTTAGAAACAAATGAACATAGAGTCAATCATTTGGATACAATTCGTGAAATTCAAAAAGAAACAGGAGGATTTACAGAATTTGTTCCACTTAATTTTGTGTATTCAGAAGCACCGATGTATAAACATCAGCTTCATGAGGGCATCAGAAAAGGTGCAAGTTCAAATGATGCGCTTCTAGTCCATGCAATCTCACGAATAATGCTAAACAATGTAATTGATAACATCCAAATGTCATGGGTCAAAGAAGGACCAAAGTTTTCACAATTACTTCTCAATTGGGGTGCAAATGATTTCGGAGGAACATTAGTCAACGAAAGTATATCAACTGCAGCAGGTGCCGAATTTGGTCAGCTGTTAAGACCAAAAGAAATACGACATTTGATCAGAAGCATAGGAAGAATTCCTGCTGAAAGAGATACAACATATAAGAAAATCAGAGAATATCAAGTAGAACCTACAGGTTCAGAAGGATTGGATGATGTTGAGGATACAAAGAAGTTTGGTTCATATTTTGAATTAATTAAAATTAAAAAATATCAATACCAAAATCCTAGAAAAAATTAAACTAAAAGACTTGCAAGATATACCACAAATGCTATTGCAAGCCCAACTCCAACAACTCTTGGAATATATTTTCTAAATCCAATGAATAAAACAAGACTAAATGCAATCATTATGTAATAATTAGAAAATACATCAGGTACAACAGGTATTCCAACTATAGCAGAAGAAACTCCCAATATCAGTAAAATGTTGTATATGTTACTACCAACAATATTTCCTACACCAATATCGGTTTGTTTTTTTGCTATTGCGATAATAGATGTGATTAATTCTGGAAGTGATGTTCCAATTGCAACAATTACAACTCCTATAACTAGTTGAGATAATCCTAAAGTTTCAGCAATATTTACAGCACCATCAACTGTAAGATGGCCGCCAATAAACAGCAGTATCACTCCAGCCACTATCAGACCAATCGATTGAGGATAAGTTTCAATTTTATATTTTGATAAGAAATATTCCCCTTCAAGCTCATCATTTTCGACGGTCTCATTTTGTTGAATCTTTTGTTTTTTGACAGTTTTGATAGTATAAGCTGTAAATCCAATGAGTGCAGCAATCAATATGAGACCATCAACCTGCGAGATTTCCCCATCATATGACATAGCCACAACTAATAACGATACACCAATCATTATCGGAATCCATCTACTAACAGTAATTTTGCTAATTAGAAGAGGTGCAAAAATGGCAGAAATTCCAATCACCATTCCAACATTGCTGATATTACTTCCAATAATATTTCCAAGAATTAATTCAGTGTGAGAGTTGAAAGCAGCAAGTAATGAAGCAGCTAGCTCAGGCGTAGAGGTACCATATGCCACTACTGTTAAACCAATAATCATACTACTAATTCGAAGTTTCTTTGCAAGAGAAACACCACCAGAAACTATTGCATAACCTCCAATACATAGAAGGATTAATCCTGCGAGTACACTTCCAATATGAAGTACGTCCACAACAACTATGCCAAGATATCTTGTTTAAATCACATTCCTTCCGTATATTTCACAATTCTAACAAGGAAAATAGATATGATGTTTACCCAAGTTTAGGAAAACTGATCAAATAGCTCAACAAACCATGACTTAACCTTAATATGGTAAAGTACGGTACTATACTGTATGAGAGCAAGATTGACATATGTGCCATTAGAAGTTGCAGAACGTTTTGAAGGATTCATAATTCAACGAGACGAACAAGTACTAGACGCAGTGAGAGCAAAAACAAAGGACTTCAGTACACTATCTCTATTGAAATTATTATATCAATTAAACTCAAACCCAATGACATTTTCAGACCTGTATTCAAAATCTAAAATCAGAATGAAAAGATCTTTTCTAAACTATCTACATTTTTGTGTAGAATACAAATTCATAGAAAAAGAAAGAGTTGGATCAAATGTGATCTATTCCATTACAGACAAAGGAAGAGTAATGTTAGATTTGTTTACAATAAATGAGAAAAATTAGATCAGAATATTCGCGATGTATATAATAAAACAAACAATATAGAACCAAATACAAAGATAATTATTCAAATTAGTAGTATGGTTATTGGTTTAACAGTAGTTGCATATGGCACATCTACTCCTGAACTTGCAGCAAGTCTGACTGCTGCATTCAATTCTCACCCTGATCTAATTCTAGGAAATATTGTCGGTAGCAACATCAGCAATATTGGTATGGTGATTGGAATTTCTGCAATAATCGCTACGGGTTTGGTGATAGATGGAAAAAAACGAAATGGACTTGGAATGAGGCGTCGTGTAGTAACTAGATGGCTCCCAATTATGATTTTTGTATCATTTTTAATGCTCTTGCTTTCATTTGACGGTGAAATTTCACAAATTGATGGTGCTATCTTGGTGGCAGGATTAATTGTATTTACTATCTATATTGTAAAATCTGCAAAAAAACAGATTCCTGTTGGTGATGTCATAGAAGATGAGGATCCTTCTGGTGATATGGCTATTTCACGTTTTAAGGTCAATACAACTCCTAGAGCAATATTTGCAGTTGTTGTTGGCGCTGTTTTGTTGTTCATGGGTGGAGATTTGACTGTTGACGGTGCAGTAAATGTTGCAGAAGATTTAGGTATTTCTGAATTAGTAATAGGTGTTGTAATAGTTGCTATAGGAACTTCATTACCTGAATTAATCACTTCTGTGATTGCAATAAGAAAAAAGCAAATGGATATTGGTATAGGAAATATTGTCGGTAGCAACATTTACAACATTCTTCTCATAGGTGGTATATCTGCAACATTAATTGGTATACCTGTTTCAACTGATGTCTTTTCTAATTATTACATAATGATTGCATTCAGTCTTGTTTTATTCATTGGATTCAGAAAATTCATTCCACGATTTGTAGGAATTGGTCTTGCAATTGCATTTATTGCATATTTGGTAAGTCTTTTACTTTAATTTTCTCTAGGATTTTGGTATTGATACTTTTTAATTTTAATTAATTCAAAATA
>JAAZWY010000013.1 GCA_014240455.1 Nanobdellota archaeon
TTGTTCTTGTTCTGCTTCTTGTTCTTGTTCTGCTTCTTGTTCTTGTTCTGCTTCTAGTTCTTGTTCTGCCCCTGCTACTTTCTCAGCTTCCGGAAATTGTTGAGTGAGCAGATGATTAGCCTGTTCGAATTGTTCAGGATCCACTGCCTGTTCAATATCAGGAAGTTTACCGGCAAACCACGAAGCAGCTTTTGGCGTGAAATGGTAGTTCTTGCTGATATAATGAAGAGTTGTGAGTTCCGTTTCCGTGATCCGACCGCCGTCCTTGGTCAACTCGACAATTTCTTCTGCATCCTTCTCGGAAATGCTGCCGTGTCCCTGACCGGAAATCCGTTCTTCTGCTGCTTCTAAAAGTGCTCTGTCATAGCGGACACCCTTAATCGTCTTGTAATAACTCTTTCCCATGTATTCCCTATTGTTATACTTACAGCCGTTGGCAGAAACTAGTCACTATTTGGTATCAGAAACTCAAATAAGAGAATAACGAGTTCCTGAACCAGGACAAGAGAATGTCATACCAAATCTATATCTTTAGTTAAAATAGGCTAATGTCTGTCATATGTCAAGAATTATGAACATTCGGTGAAAATGTTTGTATATGCTAGAATTGGGAATTTTACTTAGATGGTGTCTGACAGTTGACTCAATCTGAGGAAGCATCTATGATGGATGGTTTTCTCAGGAAGTCCCATTTTCAAGGGGTTTGCAAAACGCAAATAACATATATTTATTATGTACTGCTTGTACTATTGTTGCTACTAGACCTGCTAGGCATTGTCAACTTCAAACCAATAATTGCTACTAAGAACAACTGTCATAATCTTTCTTTGCACATCATTTGAGTGTTTTAAATTAAATATTAAACTATACTTGATACGATTACATTAATTTAATTATTACACTGTTCAGTCATGCTTTAATGACTATAAGCATCTGTTATCCTAAGTTAACAATGCATTTTATACTCATGTAGGTTGATGGGATGATATATATAGCTTGATGCCCGTTTTGTGCCCCCATTTTTTCACATTGTGCTCAAAACGTCCTCTGAGGTAATATTGGTAAATGAGCCTTAAATATGTTATTCTTTATGGCAGTTAGGTACAATACAGATCGAATTAACTACGCTTACGACACTAGGTTCGGAAGGTTCCGCAAAACAATTGGTGATTACCATACTATTTGCGTGGAAAAACTTAGAAACTTTAACATATTTATAAAGAGAAAATTTTGACTAGAAAGTTGATAATCACAGGAGGTGCTGGGTTTATAGGGTGTCATACAGCCAGTTATTTCGCAAAAAAAGGTTATGAAGTTGTCATAATAGACAATCTTTCTCGTAAAGGCAGTCTTGATAATTTAAATTGGTTGACGAAACAGTCTCCAGTAACCCATTACAAAACTGACATTCAAGATAAAAAAGCTGTCGAAGAGATCTTCAAAAAGGAAAAAAAAATTAAGGGCATTATACATCTTGCTGCTCAAGTTGCAGTCACAACCTCAGTCATTAATCCACTTAATGATTTCAACGTTAATGCCTTAGGTACTTTGAACATCCTTGAAGCTGTTAGGAATTATTGTCCAAATGCTCGATTTATCTATTCATCAACCAACAAAGTCTACGGTCTCCTAAACACTGTAAAAATTATTGAGGCACCGAAAAGATATGAAATCAATAAAAAGGAGGGAATTAGCGAATCCGAACCATTGGACTTCCATTCTCCCTATGGCTGTTCTAAGGGTTGTGCCGACCAATATGTTCTTGATTATGCACGCATTTTCAATCTTCAAACAGTATCCTTCCGCCAATCCTGCATATATGGTGAACGTCAATTTGGAGTAGAAGATCAGGGATGGTTAGCATGGTTTATTATCGCAACTGTTCTTGGAAGAAAAATTTCAATATTTGGTGACGGAAAACAAGTTAGGGACGTACTTTATGTACAGGACCTAGTGGAACTCTATGAAAAATTTATTGAACAAGGAAATAACCTAAATGGAAAAGCGTACAACGTAGGCGGGGGTTTAAAATTCTCTCTTTCGCTACTTGAGTTCATTGACATTCTAAAAGATCAGGGTCTTGAAATTTCTTATACTTTTGGAGACTGGCGTCCAGGGGATCAGAAGGTGTTTGTAAGTGACAATACTAAAGTGATAAAGGAATTGGGTTGGGAACCAAAAACGTCTCCGGTTCAAGGCATACAGCACATTGTTTCTTGGGTCAAAAAGCACAGGGAACTGTTAAGCAGTTTCATGAGTGATTAGAAGAATGCGGGTTGCGATTGATGGAAAAAGGTATTACCTGAACAGTTCAGGAATAGGTCGTTACAGTAGAAGTCTCAT
>JAAZWY010000014.1 GCA_014240455.1 Nanobdellota archaeon
TTGGAAACTCCACTGGAAATAAAGGGGTCCTTTTGTGGAAAACATTGGAAATTAGTGGAAAAACATTGAAAACCTTTTTCCAAACAATAAATGTTTTTATACAATCATTAAGTCTAAGTTCTATGATTCCCAAAGCTATACGCGAAATACTCAACGACCATAAAATCGACATAGAGCGCCTTAAATCAAAGCTTACGGAGAGCGAAACAACCGTTAAAACACTCCAAGATAAGATCAAATATCTTCAAGAAAAACACCAAACGGTATTGGAAAAAACAATGGAAAATAGTGGAAATTGGAAAAACGAAATTCCACAAATTTCCAAAACTCAACAACCTTCAATACAACAACCAATTGCAAATATCAAACCTGCAATGTTTAGAATGTCAGACTTACAATTCTTAATATTACTCAAGCAAGGCAAAGCAGACACCGTGCATTTTGCCGTAGCACCAATCCAACTAAAATTAGCATATTCTTTAGACAAATCTGAACGAACAATTCGAAATAAACTAATTGAACTTGAATATCGAGGATTTGTGGCAACAACCGGATCCAGACCTAAGAAATATTACTTAACAAAAGCCGGAAATGAAGTGATAGAACAACAAAGAAGAGACTCAATATCTTTTGAAATATAATTAAAAATTCAAAATTATCGCAATCGTGTTAGTATGTAATCCAGGAATAAGTCCAGTAATTATACCAAGAATCAAACCCCCAACCAAACCAAGAATCAAATCAATCATAACTAAAAATAAAAATTAAAGGTATTAATTAACCACAGGACAAAAAAACACAAAGTTAGTTCTATACAATATCTTCTTCAGCAACAATTACAAAGTCACCTGTAGAAATAACAGCACTAAATGGAACCAAATGTTCTCCGCCTCGAGATTTTTCCAAATCCAAGCTCAAACAATAAGCAGTTGGAGATTTAACGCTCAAATAAATCAATTCACCTGTTCTAGATTCAAAAATTAGATCTCCGAGCATACCAAACTTACGTCCCGATTTAGAAACAACAGTCTTTCCAATTATCTCACTCGACTTTGATTTTTGAGCAACCATACTATTAAAAGAGACAAATCTCAATAAATACTTTTCGATGCTCCAGAAACTGACGAAAAAATAATTGTCACTCACACAATAAAAAAGACAAGCATATATCTAATTATGAAAGAAAGCACACTAACAAAATTAGCAGTAATCTGGATTTTTTCTGCAACATTTGCACTATTTATTATAGCCGAAGTATCAACAGCACAACCAATAACTGATTCAATCGAAAACCATTTCGGAAAAGAAGTGGTTGTTCGGGGTGAAATCGTAAAAATTACTCCAAAGGAGTCATTCACATTCATCAAATTACAAACAGATACTGAAACAATCCCAATAATTCTATTTGAGAATTATCAAACAAATGGGACTAAATTAAAGATACAGGGAAAAGTAGACATTTATAGAGAGGAGTTCGAGATAATAGCAAACAGAATTTGGTGTGAAGACTGTTGAAGACTGTTTCATAAACATTTTTAAACCACTTACCAAGTTAGTCCATGCATAAAATAATATTTCTAGACCGAGATGGCACGATAAACAAGGATGATGGCTACACAAACAAAGTTGGAGATTACAAACTTCTACCAAACACAATTAAAGGTCTAAAAAAGTTACAATCACAAAAATTCAAACTAATAATCGTAACAAATCAATCAG
The DNA here is from genome assembly GCA_014240455.1 of Nanobdellota archaeon. Taxonomy (GTDB): domain Archaea; phylum Nanobdellota; class Nanobdellia; order UBA10117; family ARS21; genus JAAZWY01. The sequence goes on from JAAZWY010000014.1 coordinate 1,720, forward strand.
GAATTGGACGAGGATACTACACTGAAGATCAAATGCATGAGTTCAACAACCACTTACTCAACAAACTAAAACAAGAAAATATCGATATCAAAGAAGTTCTATTCTGTCCACATACTCCAGAAGACAATTGCAACTGCAGAAAACCAAAAACAAAACTAATTGAATCATATTTCACACCGGATTTTGATAAGAATAACTCATATGTTATCGGCGACAGAGCCTCAGATATTGAACTTGCAAACAACGCAGGAATAAAATCCGTACTTGTAACAACTGGGAGCTCTGAGAACGATCCAGAATCTAACTCAAATCCAACATTTATTGCAGAGGATTTGCTTGATGCAGCAAATAAAATACAAAATGCTTAGTTTACAGAGAGGAATAGACAAAACAATTGGAACTCCACTAATCAATATACTCTCACTTTCTAAAAAACAAAAGAATGTTGTTCCAAATAAAGTATTATTTACAAAACTATGGGCAATCGGAGAGTCAGTACTAACTTTACCTTTAATTCAACAATTCAAACAAAATTATCCAAACACAAAGGTCACAATCTTATGTAG
>JAAZWY010000015.1 GCA_014240455.1 Nanobdellota archaeon
TATTACATTCTTGACAAGGATCAAAATCAAGATAAAGTTTCATGGTTTATGTCATTTCCTTTACTATTTAGACTATTTTATTGATTGTGAAAGTGGTGCCTCTTTTTTTCGTGGTTTGACCTTGTCTACTGCATCAATTAGGTCTTGGTGTGAAATTTTGATTTCCTTAATATTTTGAATTTTTCCATTAACATATCTTTTTAGAGCAATTATTGCTGCTTGATTTGTAACTGCGCCAATCTCTGCACCACTAAACCCATTTGTTAATTCTACAAGTTTTGTAATGTTAACATCTTCTGCAAGAGGTTTCTTTTTGGTGTGAATCTCAAAGATATGTTGTCTTCCCTTGTAATCAGGAAAAGATACTTCAATAATTCTATCAAATCTACCAGGTCTTAACAAAGCCTCATCTACAATATCTAATCTATTAGTTGCACCAATTATCAAGACGTTATGTAATTCCTCAAGACCATCAATCTCCGTTAGAATTTGAGATACAACACTTTCTGTAACATGTGATTCTGAACTTCCATTTCCTCTTCGTGGAACAAGTGCATCTACTTCATCTAAGAAAATAATACATGGTGCTGCTTGTCGTGCTTTTCTAAAAATTTCTCTAACTCCTTTTTCAGATTCTCCAACCCATTTTGAAAGTAATTCGGGTCCCTTTATACTGATAAAATTAGATTCTGTCATTTTTGCAAGAGCTTTTGCAATCAAAGTTTTTCCAGTTCCAGGTGGGCCATGAAGCAAAATTCCTTTTGGTGTTTCTATATCAACATAATCAAATGCTTCTTGATATTTTATTGGCCATTCAATTGCTTCACGAAGTTCTTCTTTTAATTGATCTAAACCTCCAACATCATCCCAAGTAATATTAGGAATTTGAACTTGAACTTCTCTTAATGCACTAGGTCTAACTTCTTTTAGAGCATCTCTAAAATCTTCATTTGAAATTTGTATTTTTTGAAGAATTTCTAAAGGTACTTTTTCTTCATCAAGATCAATTTCTGGAAGAATTTTACGAAGAGATCTCATTGCTGCTTCTTTTACTAATACTTCTAAATCAGCCCCTACAAATCCATGGGTAATTTTAGAGATTTGTTTAAGATCCACTTTTTCATTAATTGGGATGATGTTGGAGGTCTTGAAGAATTAAAAGATGAACTACGTGAAGCAGTTGAATGGCCTATAAAACATAAAGAAGCATATGATTATGTTGATGTAGAAACTCCAAAAGGCATTTTATTACATGGTCCACCAGGTACTGGTAAAACTTTGATTGCAAAAGCACTTGCAAAAATGACAGAATCTAATTTCATTAGTGTCAAAGGACCCGAATTGTTATCTAAATGGGTTGGAGAATCTGAAAAAGGAGTTAGAGAAATTTTTAGAAAAGCAAGACAAGCGGCACCATGTATAATATTTTTAGATGAAGTTGATGCACTTGTTCCACGAAGAGGTAGCGGAAATTCTGATTCACATGTGACAGAAAATATTGTTTCACAAATTCTTACTGAAATTGATGGACTAGAAGAATTACATAATGTGTTAATTATTGGTGCAACAAATAGATTAGATATTGTTGATGAAGCACTTCTTAGACCAGGAAGATTCGATAGAATTGTTGAGGTCGGAAATCCTAACTCTAAAGGAAGAAAACACATCTTTGATATTCATACTAAAAAGAAACCGTTAGAAAGTAATGTGGATATCAAAAAATTGGTTGATATGACAGATGGTTTTAGTGGAGCACAAATATCTGCTATTACAAATAGAGCTGCTTTAGTTGCTTTGAAAAGATATGTTTCAGGCAAATCTCAAAATATTAAAGAAATTAAGATTACACAACAGGATCTAATTGA
>JAAZWY010000016.1 GCA_014240455.1 Nanobdellota archaeon
TTAAGCTATAACTCAACTTTGTAAATCTTACCCAAAACGTTACCATCACCATCATATCGCCATACTTCAGTCAGATATTTATCTAGTCCCGAAGACCACGGTGTTGAAAAACTTCTATAATTCCCTGGAGATATCAAAAGTAAATCAAAAGTTCGATATTCATCACCGCGAAGCGCAGGATCAACCCACGTATGTTGAGGTAAATATTGAACACCATACTTATTCAAAATTCTACGATTTTCCTCAGAATCAAAAACAAGCAACGGATCAAAACTACCAACTACCCGTCCAGAATCATCAAAAGTGTATTCGCTTTGAATCCAAAAAGAATCCCAATAAACATAATCAACACTATATTTTTGAATCAAAGTTTTACGCATAGAATCATCATCTCCGTAAAAAATAATTGCATGATCAAGCTCACGAGGATCCATATCGATAAATGGATCATTCTGTGCACGACGAGTAGAAATCAATTTCCTACCACTCAAAGCATTAATCGAAAATCCAAGTTCTTTCGTAGTAAGAATAACATCATTAACTTCACCATGTTCAATCAAATATTCAGAAGCGCCGACAACGTGTACGGGCAATTCATTCCGCGCACTCTGATACCACTGACTATCGGATTTAATATTATAAGCACTAACTTGGAAAATCAATAGTGCAAGAACTACAAGCGAAACACATTGCTTCCTTGTTAATTTGAAACCTTTACTAAATCTGCTTCCAAAGCGTACACCATATACAAACAATAAACTCCAAACTGGAAGCATTAACATACTATTCATTCTATCCGGAATAAAATGCATTCCAAATAAATTCATACTAATGAGATAATGTAATGTAATAACTACACCACTTACAAGTAAAAACTTAAGATAACTTTCAGTACCGAATTCTTTAGATTTTTTATGTAGAAATAAACCAATCAAACCAATCAAAGTAAATATAGAAACAAAAGCAACATTCAAATTTCCAAAACTAAACAAACCACCACCAATTACATTTTTAACAAACTCAAACTGGAGTCCAGAATCAGACCAATCTTGATTGTTCCACTCATTATAATTTGGACTGGTTTGTCCCTGATGCACAAAAATTGGTGCGGCCCAGTAAGCCATTGCAATTAATCCACCAACAATCGCAACAATAACATAAGGTTTCAATTTCGAAGCCAAAGTATCCTTACGTCTTAACCCATACCAAAAAAATGCCGACAAAATTAAAAGAGTACTTCCAATAAATGAAATACTGTGTGTCAAACCAGTAAGACCATAACCAATTCCTAAAAGTATAGAATTTTTTCTTGAAGTATCTTTCAAAAAATTAAACAATAGTAAAATTATCAAAGGCATTATCAACATTTCAGAAAAAGGCGTATATTTCAAAATCGGGAACTTATCGGCCATAAAGAACACCAAGACTCCGATTACGCCCAATATTTTTGAATCAAATAATTTTTTAACTAAACTATAAAACACAACACCTCCCAACAACAAAACAATATATGAAAAGATAAAGTGAGCAGCAATTACATCAAAACCTAGCTTAG
>JAAZWY010000017.1 GCA_014240455.1 Nanobdellota archaeon
TTGTCCTATTCCTGAGCCTTCCATAAATCTCCTTATAAATTATGTGAATTATTATACTATCTTAATGTCGAAAACAACTTTATTTCAATGAAATTAATTCTAAATTATTCATATAAGGTCTTAGAACTTTTGGCACAATAATAGATCCATCTTTTTGTTGATAGTTTTCTAAAACAGCAATTAATGTTCTACCAACAGCTAAACCACTTCCGTTTAATGTACCAACAAAAATAGTTTCTTTTTTTTCATTTTTATATCTTGTTTTCATTCTTTGAGCTTGAAATGTAGAACATGATGAGCAAGATGAAATTTCACGATATTTATCTTCTGAGGGAAGCCATACTTCAATGTCATAAGTTTTTTCTGCAGAAAAACCCATATCACCAGTGCACAAAATAACTTTTCTATAAGGTAATTCTAATTTGTCCAAAATATCTGTTGCACAATTAGTCATTCTCTCAAGTTCCTCTAAACAATTTTCTTTTTCAACAATACTAACCATCTCAACTTTATAAAATTGATGTTGTCTAATCATACCTTTTGTATCTTTTCCATAACTACCAGCTTCTTTTCTAAAACATGGAGTTGAAGCAACAAATCTTAGTGGAAGGTTGTTGCGATCTAATATTTGATCTTTAACTATATTTGTCAAAATAACTTCTGCTGTAGGGATTAAAAATTTTCTATCAGAACCTTCATCAAATTTAATCTCAAATTGATCATTTTCAAACTTTGGTAATTGACCAGTACCAAACATTGTATTATCAGAGGCAATTAATGGTGGTGAAATTTCTTGATATTTATTTTGATCAACATGTGTATCAAGCATAAAATTTGATAAAGCTCTCTCCAGTAACGCCAATTTATCCTTAACAAAAACAAACCTTGAACCTGTAGTTTTTGTTGCAAGATCAAAATCAAGCATTCTTAAATTTTCACCTAGTTCGTAATGAGATTTAGGTTCAAAATCAAATTCAGTTATTTTACCAGATTTTAAA
>JAAZWY010000018.1 GCA_014240455.1 Nanobdellota archaeon
TTCGAGGTAATACTATTTCTGACGCAATTAGACAAGTTAATTGTGTTGTTACTAAAGCAGGAAAAGCAACTCCTGAAAAATTACTTGGTTTGGAAGTTGAGGAAGCTAAGCCTGAAGGTGAAGCAACTGAAGAGGCTCCGAAAGAAGAACCCAAGGTTGAAGAAAAGACTGAGTGAGCGCAAATACAATAAGGCGTTAATTGTTTATAATAATTTTCGGTGTTTGAGTTGATAATCAATTTAAATCCTCAATATAATTTTGTTTTATGAAGACTAAACGAATTAGAAAAGATTTGGTTTCTTTCTTGAATGGTGAGATTAAATATTCTTGGAAGGAAAAGGGAATTTTTGATCGTCCGGCGAGTCCGGCTACAACTGATGAACTCTTGACATTCTATAATAAAGTAACTCGTCACGGTAGCACTACGCATCAGATTGGAAATGTGTTGGGTAAGGATAAAGATATTGTTAAAGTTGGTCTTGTAAAAAGTAAAGGCATCTTGGGTGGAAAATATGATATTTGTGAATGGGCAACCAAAGCCTGGGTTCTAAATCATATGCCTGAAGCCGACTCTAATGAAATTGTTTATGAATCTCCAAATGGATTTTTACATAGATATATGATTCCTACAGAATCTTTGGAAAGAATTCGTGGTTTGGACGCACTGATTGTTTAAACCAAGCTTTTTATCTTTTGAGTTCCAAATAACTCCATGACTTCAGTCCCTCAAACTACTGATTTGGAAGGTACTCTTGCAGAATTTCATGAGTTTTTTGAGAAGCGTAAATTATATCTGAATTCCAAGGATCTTTATGGGACTCCGCTTTCTTCGTGTGATATTATTCAAGATGAACCTCGTTCATTTATTCGTCTTAGTCATGCTTCTG
>JAAZWY010000019.1 GCA_014240455.1 Nanobdellota archaeon
AATAATTAGAAAATACATCAGGTACAACAGGTATTCCAACTATAGCAGAAGAAACTCCCAATATCAATAAAATATTGTATATGTTACTTCCAACAATATTTCCTACACCGATATCTGTTTGTTTTTTTGCTATGGCTATAACAGATGTAATTAATTCAGGAAGTGAGGTACCAATCGCAACTATTACAACACCTATGATTAATTGAGATATTCCCAGGCTCTCAGCAATTGAAACAGCCCCATTGACTGTGAAATGACCACCAAGAAATAACAAAATTATTCCAATCATTATTAGAAAGAGTGATTGTGGAAAAGATTCTATTTTATATCGTGATAAGAATAATTCCCCTTCAACAGGTTCATTTTCAATAGTTAGAGTTTCTTTGATTTTTTGTTTCTTTACAGTTTTGATGGTATAAAGTGTGAATGCAATTAATGCAGAAATTAGTATAATACCATCAATTTGTGAAATTTCACCATCATATGACATTCCAATAATTAATAATGAGACCCCAATCATTATCGGAATCCATTTACTAACAGTGATTTTGCTAATTGCAAGTGGAATAAATATTGCTGAAATTCCAATCACCATTCCAATATTAGCAATATTGCTTCCAATGATGTTTCCCAATATTAAATCTGTATGAGAATTAAGTGCAGCAAGTATTGAAGCGGCTAATTCAGGAGTAGATGTACCATATGCAACAATGGTCATACCAATTACAAGATTACTAATACGAAATTTTT
>JAAZWY010000001.1 GCA_014240455.1 Nanobdellota archaeon
TGTTTGGAAGTTTTCTAGCTTCAACGGATTTGACGATTCTCGGACCAGTATTGAGCAACATTAAATTAAAACCAAAGATTTTAGAATATTTAGAACTTGAATCAACATTGAATACTGTTATCTCAGCAGTACTAGTTATTGTATTAGTTAATTTAATTGAGTCTCCAGTTACTGCAAAAGCAACAACAATTATTGGAGAAGGACTTCAAACTTTACTTTATCATATTTTTGTGGGTGTCGGACTTGGAGTATTATTCGGGTTCTTAATTTTGTGGTCAATTCGACACATGACTTTAGAAGAATTACCACACATCATTATGATTGGCGCATTGTTTGCTTCTTATGCAATAACTGAAATTCTTGGAGCTTCAGGAATTGCAACAGCTTTGGCAGTTGGAATGGTTTTCGGAAATTCAAAATATAAACTTCCGAATATAATCAAATCCTTTGGAGGTGAGCTTGAATTAATCTTAGTAACATTTGTTTATGTTATCCTTGGAGCGATTATTGATTTTACTATTTTGAAATCTGTTATTGTTCTAGCGCTAATTTTAATCGCAGCAGTTTATCTTGCGAGATATGGAGCACTTCGAGTTACGAACAAAGAAAATGCAAAATATAATCGATTTTATTTGATCAGTTCTCCTCGAGGAATTACTTGTGCAGTTCTGACTTTGAGTTATGCCAATTTATTTCCAGATCCAACTGCAATAATTGGTTTGGTTTTTGGAGTAATTCTTGTAAGTAGTTTATCTCTTTTCGGAATTCCAAAGACTTTACCTCGCCGAGCATAATTTAAATCTTTGATTTGTGAACTTATTTATTCTTATGTGAAAATCGTTGTACGAAAAGGCCGATTTTTTTGTGATAAATAATAAAACTTATAAACTAGATGATTGTAACCAAGTACAGTCAACTTGAGTTGACGATTCTGTGAGGGCATCGCCTGAGACACATGCTCATTTTATGAGCGCAAATGTGTGCCAGTTACTTAACTGGTATAAAGTAGGCGAAGTGATACTTGATAGTTGACACATTATGATACTATCAGTGAGTATCCCAAATATTCCAAACTTAATAAATTTCAAGCTAGCGATAAAGAATTCCCGTTGATCCTGCGGGAGACTACTGCTAGCAGGATGCGATTCAGACATGCAAGTCTATATTCCGATATGGCGGAAGGCTGAGTAACACGTCAATAATCTGTCCTTAAGTGGAGCATAACCTCGGGAAACTGAGGGTAATTCTCCATAGTGGCGAGATGCTGGAAAGCGCTTGCCATCAAAGCTTCGGCGCTTAAGGGTGAGTTGGCGGCAGATTAGCTAGTTGGTAGGGTAAAGGCCTACCAAGGCGAAGATCTGTAGGGGTGATGAGAGTCATAGCCTCCAGAGGAACACTGAGATAAGGGTTCCAGCTTTACGGAGTGCAGCAGTTACGAAACCTTTACAATGCGCGCAAGCGTGATAAGGGCATCCTGCGTGCCGGCCTATGGTCGGCTTTTGTCGAGTGTAAAAATCTCGGAGAATAAGGGGTGGGCAAGACCGGTGCCAGCCGCCGCGGTAATCCCGGCGCCCCGAGTGGTAGTCATGTTTATTGGGTTTAAAGCATTCGTAGCCGGTTGGATTAGTTCTCGGTGAAATTTAGCGTCTTAAACGTTAAGAAGGCTGAGAAAACTTACCAACTAGGAACCGGAAGAAGTAGGGGGAATGTCGGGGGGAGCGGTAAAATGTTGTAATCCTCGATGGACCATCAGTGGCGAAGGCGCCCTACTAGAACGGCTTCGACGGTCAGGAATGAAAGCTGGGGGAGCAAACCGGATTAGATACCCGGGTAGTCCCAGCCGTAAACGCTGTCTGCAAGGTGCTGCATTTGTTTCGAGCTTATGCAGTGTCGAAGAGAAATCGTTAAGCAGACCACCTGGGAAGTACGGTCGCAAGGCTGAAACTTAAAGGAATAGGCGGGGGGTCACCACAAGGGGTGGATGTTGCGGTTTAATTCAACTATACGCGGGAAACCCTACCAGAGCCGACAGCAGAATGAAGGTCAGTCTGAATGGCTTACTTGACGCGCTGAGAGGTGGTGCATGGCGGTCGTCAGCTCGTGCCATGAGGTGTTCAGTTAAGTCTGAGAACGAGCGAGACCTGCGTCTTCAGTTGCTATCGTTTTTTTTTGAGAACGAGCACACTGACGAGACTGCATTCGAAAGGATGAGGAAGGTGCAGGCTACGGTACGTCTGTATGCCCCGAATGCTCTGGGCTACACGCGACATACACTGGTCGGAACAACGGGCTGCGACTCCGAAAGGAGAAGCTAATCCCTTAAAGCCGATCCGGTTCGAATTGAGGGTTGCAACTCATCCTCATGAAGACGAAATCCCTAGTAATCGTGTATTAGCATTGCACGGTGAATACGTCCCTGGCCCTTGCACTCACTGCCTGTCAAGTCAACCGAGCAGGGTTATGATGAGGTTTTGTCCTTAGGGCAGATTCAAATCATAGCTCAGTGAGGCGGATTAAGTCAACACAAGGTATCTGTAGGGGAACCTGCAGATGGATCACCTCCTTTATACAGATGTCCCACGGGACATTTGATAAACTCGAGGTGAAGTATTACTTCACCGTAGGGGTTCTTCGGGAGTTAATCTTGGAGAACCCTCAATGGGCTTGTAGCTCAACCTGGTAGAGCACCTGCTTTGCAAGCAGGGGGTTAGGTGTTCAAATCACCTCAAGTCCATTCTCCGTTTTTAACGGAGATTACGTACTTACTTTGTAAGTACACTCGTAAGAGAATATTGCGATCAAGATGTTAGATGGCGTTTCGACGTCTATCTTGGTTAAGGTAGACCTCCAGAATTAGTAAAAGTAAAATAAGCTTAGTTACACCGTTTGGTGGATGGCTTGGCTTGAGAAACCGAGGAAGGTCGTGGCAAGCTGCGATATGCTCAGGGGAGGCGCACGCATCCTTTGATCCTGAGATTACCGAATGGGACTTCCTTCATTCTTCGGAATGACATCACTTCGTGATGGGGAACCCGGTGAACTGAAACATCTTAGTAACCGGAGGAAAAGATATCAATTGATATGCCGTGAGTAATGGCGAACGAAAGCGGTATAGGGCAAACCGAATCCGTGCAGGTGACTGCATGGAGATGTGGCTGACTAGTGTACTAGTCTGAGAGTTTTGGCGAAGTTTTTTGGAACATTATGCCAAAGAGGGTGATAGCCCCGTAGTTAAAACTTGAAGAGTAGATTGCTAGCATCGAGAGTAGCGTGTTTTGAAAGTAGCGCGTGAATACAGGGGACAGTAACCTCTAACCCTAAACATTTCTCAAGACCGATAGCGAATTAGTAGCGTGAGTGAATGCTGAAAAGATCCCGTACAAGGGAGTGAAAAGATCCTAAAACCAAGCGGTCACGGTTAGTAGCGGCACTAAGGTGTTGCTACGTTCGTTTTGAAAAATGAGTCAGCGAGTTCATTTTTGTGGCGAGGTTAAGCCTTTTAGGTGGAGCCAAAGGGAAACCGAGTGTGAAAGCGCGATTTAGTCATAAGGATGAGACCTGAAGCCCGTCGAGCTATGCCTGGGCACGGTGAAGTGGCAGTAAAATGTCGTGGAGGCCGGAAGAGGTGCTACGAGCACGTGCTCTTATGACCTGGGTATAGGAGTGAAAGGCCAATCGAGATGGGCAATAGCTGGTTCCCGCAGAAATAAGCCGTAGTTTAGTCTAAGCAGAGCATTCTATCAGGGTAGAGTACAAATTGTATGGTCTGGGGGAGCAATCCCTCGCTATATTGTTTAACTCCGAATCTAATAGATGCGTAGAAGCTTGGAAAAAGTGGGTCGGGTTAAGCCTGATTCACGAGAGGGGAACAACCCAGAGAGTAGTTAAGGCCCCAAAATTCTAGTTAAGTGTACTTAAGGTTTTTTTGGTCGAAGACACTGAGGAGGTTGGCTTAGAAGCAGCCATCCTCTAAGGAAAGCGTAACAGCTCACTCAGCGAGATCTTAGGGACCGTAAATGGACGGGACTAAAACTAGATGCCGATACTGCTCCCCGCTGCGTTAAGCAGCGCCGGTGTATGCGGGCGGTTTGCATGGGTAGAAGTGTGTTTGTGAAGATGCATGGACCGTGTAATCATGTGAATGCTGACAGTAGTAGTAACTAAGTGAGGTGAGAATCCTCACCATCGAAAGAGCAAGGGTTCCTTGGCGCTAGTCGTTAGCCAAGGGTTAGTCGGTCCTAAGTGTTAATCCTAACCGATTAAGACGAAAGGGAAACAGGTTAATATTCCTGTACCGTACAAAGGCGTTCGGTAACGAAAGCCTAATATGACGCTTTGAGATATACATTGCGGACTTGTCTGTCCGTCTAAGCGTGTAAGGCCTGGGAGTTGTGTCATGCAGAGAACAGGTTGAAAGCGCGAAGGTCGCAAGATTTTGTAGAGTCTTAGAGTCCATGAAAAATTATTAGGAAGTGTTTGTGCGTCCGTACCCATAACCGACACAGGTGCTCTGGCTGAGCAAGCCAAGATGTGTGAGATTAATCGACCCTAGGGAATTCGGCAAAATAGCCCCCTGACTTCGGTTGAAGGGGTCCCAGCGGCTGTAACGTATGTTGCGGTTGCTGGGCTAAGATATTAGGTCGGCCCGACTGTTTAACAAAAACGTAGCCAACTGCTAGACGGGAACGTTGTGTATAGTTGGTGACTTCTGCCCAGTGCTAGTATCTGAAAGCGGTTTTCAAGCTGCCTAAGGACTGGTAAACGGCGGGGGTAACTATGACCCTCTTAAGGTAGCGAAATACCTTGGCCATTAAATGTGGTCGTGCATGAACGGAGTAACGAGGTTGACACTGTCCCAGGGTTGAGTCTCATGAACTTACTATTCTGGGGAATGGGCCAGAGACTTCCAGTGGGACGCTGAGACCCCGTAGAGCTTTACTGTAGCTTGTAGCTGTTATATTGCTGTGTTTGCATAGTGTATAGGGGAGGCTTCGAAGCATTGTTTCCGGACAATGTGGAGCCACCGATGTAACACCCTACCTTCATATCGATATGACTTACCCGAAAGGGAACACCTATAGGCGGACAGTTTGAGTGGGGCGCTCCCCTCCTGAAAATGTATCAGGAGGAACCTAAGGTCAGCTCAGTCCGGTTGGAAACCGGATGTAGAGTTCAAGAGCAAAAGCTGGCTTGACTGAGATCTGCAAAGCAAAGGTTTCAGACACGAAAGTGTGGTCTAGAGAACCCCTATGTCCCTCTTACTGAGGGCTAGGATTGATAGAAAAGCTACCTCGGGGATAATTGAGTGGTGCCGTGCTAGAGTACATATCGACCACGGCGCTTGCGACTTCGTTGTCGGCTCTGCTTATCCTGGCTGTGCAACAGCAGCCAAGGGTGCGGGAGTTCACCGATTAAAAAGCACCGTGAGCTGGGTTCAGAACGCTGTGAAGCAGTTTGTTTGATATCTACTGGAAGTGTTGGGAGTCTGAAGAGAAGCTGCCTCTAGTACGAAAGGAACGAGGTGTCCGAGCCTCTGGTGTATCTGTTGTCCGACAGGGCAGGCAGAGCAGCTACGCTCGAAGTGGATAACTTCTGAAAGCATCTAAGAAGGAAGCCACCTGTGAAAAGAGACTCTCTAGGTACTTGTAAAAGACAAGTTTGATAGGACTGGGGTGTACGCATCGAGGAAACGAGATGTTTAGCCCGCGGTTACTAATAGCCTTAAAGTTTATTTTACCCATTCTGGAGGTCTACCTTTATATTTTCTTTTTTTAGAAACATTTATCATTGACTTGAGATTATCATAACTATGCGAAGACGTATTAGAAAACTGACAAATATTCAAACATTTTCATTAGTAATATTTTCTGCAATAGTTGTATATTTAGTTGACTGGTTTATTCTAAGGTCTCTTGGAATTTTACCTAGTGTAGAATTCTTTATTGATATTGTATTGTTTTATGTATTTTTCAAACTTGTTCAGAAAGAAGCACCAAAATTATTGAACTGATTTTTCTGCTACCGTAACTCTTTTAAACCTCTAAAATGCCGTTTAATCAACGCAGAGAGGCAGACCGTCGGCGCTTGCGCTGTGGAAAGTCCACCCACTCATGAAGTCCACTGAGCTTTAATCGGCTCGTCTGGCAACAGAAACGAACTGCTCTGTTCGTACGATGATCCTCACGGTGAGGTTGTTCAGAGTAAGATGAAAAAATGTCAGACTGGATGAGTGCAAGGTTAAAAACCGCTTAGTCAAATGTCTGCACAGTCTTTCCAATTGAGGAGACTGACAGAAGGTGGCTTACATCTCTGCGTTTATATTTATTCATTTCAAACATTTTTTAAACTCGTATTTTAGTTTTAACTATGGCAAAGAAAAACCAAATGAGAATGCCTTCATCCCAAGGCGGATTAGTTAATTACTACGATGAGAATAAAGCATATGTAAATATTTCTCCTAAATTCGTTATTGGATTAACTGTTACAATTACTGTTTTAGCAATTGTAGTTCGATTGATATAATTATGAAAATCATATCTTGGAATGTGAATGGAATTCGTGCAGTTATGAAAAAGGGTTTTGTGGATTTTGTTGATAAATCTAAACCAGATATTTTATGTTTGCAAGAAACTAAAGCACATCCAGATCAAGTGGATAAACTTCTAGATGATTACGGACATCACTATTGGAATAGTGCAGACAAAAAAGGTTATTCTGGTACTGCGGTTTTTTCTAAAATCAAACCATTGAAAGTAGTTTATGGTGGAGGTCTTGCTGAAGGTGAAACTGAAGGCCGAGTAATTACTTTAGAATATGATAAATTTTATTTGGTTAATGTTTACACTCCAAATTCTCAACGAGGTCTAACCCGTTTAACTTATCGTAAAAAATGGGATGTCGCATTTTTGAAATATTTGAAAAGTCTAGATAAACCAGTTATTTTATGTGGTGATTTGAATGTTGCACACAAAGAAATTGATTTAGCACGTCCAAAAAATAATGTTAAGAATGCAGGATTTACTCCCGAAGAACGTAAAGGATTTGATAAATATCTTTCTTCAGGGTTTGTAGACACATTTAGGATGTTTACAACTGAAGGAGAACATTATTCTTTTTGGAGTTACATGTTTAATGCTAGATCGAAAAATATTGGTTGGAGAATTGACTATTTTTGTGTATCTGAAAAATTAAAATCAAAGGTCAAGAGTTCTCGAATTTTGAAAATGGTTATGGGTTCAGATCATGCTCCTGTTGAACTAAAAATTAATATTTAATATACATACTCCATATGTAGTAGTATGAGAAAGTATTATATATGAAAAGTAATTCTTATTGACATGCCGCGTGATAGAATTAGCATTACTATTGATAAAGTTCTTTTGAATTGGATTGATCGAGAAGTCAAGAGTCGGCGGTTTTCAAGCAGAAGTCATGCGCTTGAATATGTAGTTTCTAGATATGGAAAGAAATAGACCACTCTTTATAGTCAGCAATTTAGCAATACTTCTGGGAATTTCTATTCTTGTATTGAGTGGTTTGATTTTTGTAACATTTAATGCTCCAACAGGATTTTTTGACGGAACAATTTCTGGATTTTCAACTGCAGATTTAAATGATTCTACTGAAAGTGACGCGGCAGTTAATTTGAGTGGATTCGAACAACGAGACGCAGTTGTTGGACAAGAAGTTGAATGGATAAATCCTGATACAAGTGAAACAGTTACGACAGCAGCACCTGAGGTAAGTGAAACTAGTGAATCGGAAGTTGACGGTAAAATTCAAAAGAAAGTTACTGTAGCTTCTGACTTTCATTATCAAAATATTTTAACGTATGCTTCAATTCCGGATTTGACTCCTGAACAAGTGAAATTGTATTGGATGCTTGATGGAATCAAGACTGATGTTACAGACCGAGAAGATTTTGATGTTACTTTTTATGATGAGGATAATGATAATCTAATTGATAAAATTTCCTGGATTACTCCACATTTATCCACACAAGAATTTATTTTGGAATTTGATATCACCGTTATTAATCCTTGGGAATTCGGAGAAAGCGGCGGAGAGTGGGTTGTTTATTTTGACACAACTGGAACAGGAACTCTAAATATCACCAAAGACTATTTGTCAAATGCCGTTCTCACATTTAATTATTTAAAATGTGGAACTGAAGAAGTACCATATAACTATAGTGAACCTTCCTATGTTGTTGAGAATTATACTTGTTCAGAAACTGCATCAATTAGTCACACAATCGGAAATATGCCTGATGAAATATTTTCTTTAAGATTTGATTTTGGAAATGATTTACAGAATGATGTCGATTTTGCATATGATCCTGCAATTTGTCTTCCTTGGCCAACCGGTGCACCAGGTGAACCAAGTTGTGGAAGTATTTGTGGATTGGGAAGCCCCGCCTTTGTTGGTTTTGATATTGATCCAAGCATAGACGGCGCCTGTTATAGTGATCCAGATGGAAGCTGTAGAACTGCATGTGGAGGCGGTGGAGCAAATAATGCACCTGTTTGGGTTCAAACAATAAATAATACGGGAGCAGTAGTAAATTCAGGTATTTCAATTCCAGATACAGATTTAACGAAGTCAGGAAATGGTCAATGTACTGATGCAGACGGGGATAGTTTACAGTTTCAAGTTACTGCAGAGAATACATCACAAGTTGATTGCACTATTAGTGGCACTCAGTTAAACATAACACCTTCTACCACTTGGTACGGGAATGGTTCCTCTTGTGAAATTTCATGTGGTGATGGAACAGAGATCACAGCACTCACAGTTAGTTTTAATATAACGGGAAATAATGTGAATTGCGGAGATACATTGACGTCATCTAGAACATTACCAACTGATGTCATGGGATGTAGTAGTAATAATTTTATTACATTATCTGGAAACAACACAGTTTTTGATTGTGACGGATACACAATTCAAGGCGAAGCAAATTCTGCAATTAATTTAGGAACAGGTAGCACAAATAATACTATCAAGAATTGCAACATTAACTTAAATGGTACAACTAGTAAAAATGGAATTCTTGGGTACAGAGCAAATAATCTTACAGTACAAAACAATACAATTAATGTATCAACTCACCATGCAATATATCTTAGTTTAAGAAGTTCTAATTCAACAATACAAGGTAACAATATTTTTGGAGATAGCTCCACTCCTTTAATTTATTTACTCAATGAACCCTTTAATATTACAATAAGAGATAACAACATAACTGAAGGTGATAGATACTCAATTAGATATTATAATGGAAGCAAACATAATCACATACTAAATAACACAATTATTTCTTCACAATATGGTATTCAATTGTTTTCAGGAACATATAATTCTACAATTGAAAATAATACAGTTACTTGTTCAGGAAATTATTGTATTGAAATACGAAGCAATGCCAGTGAGAATACAGTATTTAATAATACTTTAATTAATGGAGGTTACTCACTATCTTTACATACTAACGTAACCAAAACTACTCTATATAACAACACAATTTCGACCAATTCTTCAGATGGAACAAGGGCGATCAGATTAACTAATGCCAGTCACAACAGAATTTTTAATAATACTTTAACAACCTTTGATTTGGGAATTCAAGTTTATCTTGAGTCAATTAATAATTCATTCTTAGACAACACAATTACTGCCACAGATGATCTTGGGTTTGAGATACATACTCGTTCATCGAATAATACAATTTCTGGAAACACTATAACTGTTTCAGACGATTATGGAATTAGATTTCTCACTAGCTCTTCAGATAATATTGCAAAGAACAATATTATAACTATTACTGATGCTTATGCTCTATCTTTTGAATCAGACTCTAGAAATAATATTGCATGGAATAATACTTGGTCGACAGATAGATTATCAGTTAGAGATATAACTTCTTTATCAAATGTTAATTCAATCGTCTACAATACTTCAAATGTAGATATTAATTTCAATTCGACTAACTTGAATGTTTCTGAGGGCGGAACCTTCGGTCTTGGAAAAAATTTGTCCATTGTAGGAAACGAAGTATTTGTTAACATAACAAATTTCCCTTCATTTAATCGTTCTGCACACATTACTATTTTTGGGACTGATTCCCTGAGCTTATCATCTAGAATACCATATCAAAATGGAACTGCATGTACAGGTAGTGTTTGTACTGAAGTTTCTGATGCTGATACATATAAGTTTAATGTAAGCATATTGGTAGACAATAATATATACAATTTTAGTGTAGGTGCACCACCAAAATCAGTTTCCATTGCGTTTTCTACAAGATTAACAAATAATCTAAAATGGATTGTTTCTAATACAACTGGTGCTGAATGGACTGCACAATATAATAATGGAACAGGCCCAAGTGAATATTATATTAATATTACTTCGAATAATACGAATGTTAATTTAACAATAAAGGCTAGTGCGGCTTTAACTAGTGGTGCAAATACAATTGCATTAACTAATTTCAATTATAGTTATAATGGTTCAGATAGCACAGTTCCAGGATTTAATAAATCTATTACTACAACTGCCTCAACTATTGGTAATAATCTTGCAAATAACGCTGTAACTTGGTTGAAGTTCTTCCTTAAAGTTCCTACTCGACAAAAAGCAGGAAATTATACTAATACTTTGACTATCGCTGCGACAGCATCATAAAATGAAAGAAAGAATTACGGTGAGCATTGAAAGAAGATTGCTTAAGAAAGTAGATTTAAGTATTGAGAAATATTTGTTTGCAAATCGTAGTCACGGGTTTGAATATTTAGTTTCGAAGGAAAAGATAAAGTCTAAAAGTGGGAGATGATATTTAATAATATGAAAAAAATTTTGACAGTGATGATTATTTTCATAGTTTTGTTTAGTCCAGTTCTTGCTTTGAAAGGTGTAGGTATTAAATATGTTACTGAACATATTTCTGTTGGAGAAGGTAAAGAAAATTGTTTAGGTTACGGAATATATAATCCTTGGGATGAAGATATTGTTGCTGAATTAACTGCCGATGGAGAATTGGAGCAATTTATTAAAAAAATCCATAGTAAGAGCATTCCTTCGGGGACAAATAGCGGAGACGCAATTAATATTGATGTTTGTTTTGATATCCCGAAAGGAACTCTAGAAAGTTGTGATGAGTTAAGATCCTTCGAAGGAACAGTTATTGCGCGCGAGCAGAAAGATAATTTAATAAAAAGTAGTGGATCTTCAACTTCAACGTTAGTATCAGCACCATTAACTCTTGAAGTTATTTGTAGTAAAGGTGTTACTGGTTCGGCTGTAGTTTCGACTGTAGGTGGAACGTTAGGTGGAACGTTAGGTGGAAGTATAGGAATTGGAGTAATTATTATTGGATTATTGGCGGTTTTGAGTTACGGAATTCCGAGAGTTAAGGTGAGACGACAACCAGAAGAAGAGCACTCTATTGAACCACATACTATGCGAGAGATTTATATGCAAAAGTATAATGAATTAATGATGCTTCATGTTAGGATTAAAGCAGGTGAAAGTAATCCTGAAATTTTGAGACAATATCATTCTTTGCGAGAGTATTTGGAACGACTTCGTACTGATATGTAACCTTTTTTTTATATATGTTAACAGTGTTAACAAAGATAAGATATATAAATCAGCATGTTAATATTGTTAACAGTTGGGTGGTAGATTGAATAAATCAATCAAAGATAGACAGATTTACGTATATTCTACTAGTCACCTGACTCCAACTGAGCGTGTAAGATTCTTCTACGCTCTGAAGGGCCGTAACGGTAAGCCAGGAATTCTAGATACTACTCAATCTATCTTTTTGGCTAAATCCATTCTAAGTGTTCTTCATAGTCAATCTGGAGAGATTGAGCAGTTCCTAAAAACTTGGGACTGTAATTTTTCTGTCAAGAAGGTCAAACCTTCTGATAAACCTACACATGCAATTGTTCGTTATTCTACCACCCATTTGAATGCGACTGAGCGTGTAAAATTTGTTTATGCAGTACATGGACGAGGCAGTTCTGAAGGATTTTTGAGACCTGGCGAAATGATGGCGAAGACAATTTTGTTTGTATCTATCAGACGTCTAGCTGAAATTAAAGCCTTCTTGGATAGTTGGGACTGCAAGTTATTGATTGAGGAGGTGGAAGCTAGTGAGTAAGATACATAGATTAAGGCAGGAACTGAACCATGTTGCTAAGCTTAGATCTGAACTTCATGCTGGACGAGAACGTCTCGCAGAGAGAATCCATATGCTGAATACACAATACAAGCAATCAGCAATAACTCATCATGACTATTCAGAACAGTTTGAGCTGTTGCTTGGAAATAGAACTCTCGGAGAGCATGAACGAAAATATCATAGACGAATTGAAGAGTTAAAGTATCGCGAGCACGCAATAAATCATAGTATTGGTCGAGCAGAAGCAAACAAATCATCCACGGCTAAGGCAATCATATTGTCTGCTATGATGTTGATGGCAGTTACTGTTCCGATAGTAATGTTTGATGGAGGAATAACTGGATTTGCTACATCTCAATCAACAGCTACAACAGCTACAGCAGAAATTGTTTACTATTATTCCTTGGCAGAGTCTACAGACTTTAGTGGAGGGATTGACTTCAGCAGTTTAACTCATAATACTCAGAACAACAACGCAAGTTCAAACTATGAAGGATCAGGAACAGGATATGCTTTGAATCTATCTACAGATTCGAATACCGATATATCGATTTGTGTAAAGGCAAATACTGATTTGAAGAATCATACCGCACCAACTAATCTAATTGGAATCGGAAATATGACTTTCAATGCTTCCACTACTAATTCCACCAGTTTACCTGCATTTGGAAATAGAACTGAAATGAATAGCTCAATATTCAGAAATGCAACTCATAATCTGGGAGCCGGAAACGCAACATTCTTCAGATTCTGGTTAACTGTACCGGAAGATACACTGTCAGCTACATATAATAATTCTGCAACCTTCAAAGCAATTAGAGCAGGAGATACTTGTGCATAGCGCTTTGTTTTAAGAAATGTTTAAATAGAAAGTAAGTTTCTAGTTGATATGAATCTAGACTTCTCAGATAGGAAGATAATGGCCGCAGGGTTAGTTCTTTTAGTTGTTGCAGCAGGATTAGGTGTGTTTTGGATTGTAGATACTTCTACAACTGAAACTCCAATTACTCAAACTTCAGCTACCGGATCTTTTTTGATTGAAGTCACAGAGAATATAGAGAATATAGATAATGGCGAAGAGATCACAGAAACGGAAACAGACTCGGCGAATTGATAATCACGAGTACGCAGTAATTGTTGCAATCGCAATAGTAGTTGCGGCTATTTTTATTTTTAGTTCTTATGGTTTTAATATTAAAGGTATGGCAGACGGTACATTTCAAGTTGTAGTTACAGGTACTGCCGGTTGTACTATTGATCAGAGTTCAACACTTAGTGCTACTGGAGGCACAGAAAATACTACTGTTGGAGGAACACCACTTATTTTGAATAATACGGGTAATGTTGATCTTGATGTTTCATTTAACTCAAGTAAAACTAATACTACTTTATTTTCAGGATCCAATCCGAAATTATTTTGGAATTTTAGTAATTCTGAAGCCAGTTCAGGAACAATAGGTGGTTCGTTTGCTACATGGGCTCCAGTTAATACAACAACAATAACTCCAGTAACCACGTTCCAATTTGAACCAGGTACTGACACGATTCAAGTTGATTTCAATGTTACTGTGCCTTCTGATGAGCCAGCAGGTACAAAGTCTGCAACCATAACTGTTAGTTGTTCAGCATCATAATGATATCAAGATATTTTCTTTTGTTATTGATACTACCTACTACCTTCGCATTTACAGTATCTCCAAGTACTGTGGACTATGAATTTAGTCCAGGAGGTGAGTATCCCGGAAGAGTATGTATTGTTGGAGGCGAAGATAAGTCATTTAATTTAACTCTCCATAACAAAGATATAATTAGTGAAATTGATTTTGAAGATTCATTCACTCCTTCAAAAAATTATGAGTGTCAAAATTATACTTTTAATACAAATCATTTTGTTGATGAACAAAAAGTCTATGATGCTTATGTCTATGTATCTGAATCCAATCCGCAAGATTTAACGGAAGACGGAGGAATTATATTTTTGACTAGAATTGGGCAGAGATTAGTTATTGATGCTACTTCTGCACCAGTTAGTGAAGACATACCAAAAATGGGATTCACTTTTGTATCAGTGAGTTTGAGCGTATTTATTGTGGCAATTCTTGCGTTGTTGTTCAGTAGACGCAAGCGTAACTAAACTTATTAATCATTGAGAACTTTGATTTGTATGCGCAAATTACTTTGGATTTTAGTTTTACTAATTCTTCCTGGAGCCTTTGCATTCAGTATGCTTGACGCCCTTTCAATACTTGATCCTTTTGTTTCTGGAACTTTTTCAGTTACAGTAGATGGAAGTAATGCGCCATTTTGGAACCAATCTATTTCCAATGTTACTATAAATCAAAATTCTGGATCAACAGTAGTGGATTCAGATATGACTCTCTCGGGAAACGGTCAATGTGTTGATGCAGACAATACTACGCCAACCTTTGCTGTTGCCAGTGAAAATACCTCTGCTGTAGATTGTTCAATTTCAAGTACTGAATTAAGTATAACTCCTGCAACAGGTTTTACTGGAAATGACTCATGTATTATCTCTTGTTCTGATACTCTTAACTCTACAAATAGCACATTTACTATTACAGTAAATGCGGTTGCTGCTGAAGAGGAAGCTGCTACACCGAGTGCCAGTGGCGGAGGAGGAGGCGGAGGAGGGAGTTTCTTTGCTCCATCACCGGGAGCAGATATAATTTCCTTTGAAATAATTCCTGAAGTTATTACAATTGAATTAAATCGAGGACAAACTGCAACTAAAACATTTACAGTTTCAAATTTCAGAGAAGTTCTCAGAATCTTCAAAATTAAATTAAGAGGTATTGCAAGTTTGGCAGTTGTCCAGGATGAAGTTTCTGTTGATGCGCAAGGTGCGAGTGATGTTGGAATTAATTTTTATGTTCCTTCAGGAACTAGAATTGGAGTTTATTCTGGAAGCATTGATGTCGAATCTGAAACGATTGGAGTAGTTGTTGAGATAAAATCCAGAGACACAGACTCTGAAATTGGACTCACTTTACAAGAAAGTAAATCTATTCCGATTGATGGCAAAGTAGATAGTCTGAGATTGCGGGCGATTTATCCCGGTCAAGCATTATCTCCAAAATTAGATCTATCTTCGTTCTTTGAACGCGGATTTACATTACTCAATGTCGATTACCAAATCTTGAATTCTGATAATCAAGTTGTCTATTCAGAAACGGTTGAAACTCAAATTAGTGCAGAAGAATTTGTAAAAGAACTTGATTTGCCAGTAAATATTGTACCGGGAAGATATGTTTTATCTGTATCAATTGATGAAGAAGGTGCATCTGGAGCAGCATCAAAGACTTTTGATATAAAGGCCCGCTCACTTTTTGCAGATGAATCGGTGGTTCAAATATCCATTGCTCTTGCCATTATTGCTGGAGGATTTATATTATATATACATCGTCGTTGGAAAGTTTTCGATCTTGTAAGATCTGGAGCATTCATATTTACAATGTATGATCGAGTCAGGAAACGCAGACGGAAGCAAGATAGACTTTTATAATTCAGACCACTATCTTCTTTATGCGTAAATTGTATTTGCTATTGTTGTTGATACCTACAGTATTCGCACAGAGTCCAGTTTTTAGCGAGTTTGGATTCGAAGAATCGGAATTACCTTTTGTACACTCAAATAGCTTCTCACTTTCAGAGGTTGAAGTTAATTTAGAGGGTGAGACTCGCTTTGATATAGATATTACTAACAAAGGTGCTGGACCTCTGTTTCTAATTGTTGATTATCCTGATTTTTTGAGTGGTGAGACACGTATTGAGATGGAAAGAACCGATACATTGCAATTTAATGTAGATAATTCTAAGAAGTCCTTTGGAATAATCGAGTTTAACTCTCCAGATGCCTCACTTTCGTTACCTGTAATTAATACACCAATCGCTGATGATGAATTTGATAAATTTACATTAAACCCTTCTGCAGATGTATATTTTGCCGGAGGAGACATGATATTTAATATTGAAATTGTTGACGATAACTCTGAAGCCACCAAACAAGTTTATCTAACACTCACTTTACTATCCAAAGATAATAAGATAGTACTGGAAGACTCAAAGATTATAGAAGTAGATGCCTTATTTGATGAAGAATTATCACTTTATTTACCTGAATATTTATCAAAAGGAGACTATGTATTGTTTGTTGAGGGTAAATATATGGGCTTTTCAGAGTATGATTCCTCGCTTTTCACTTTGGATGCAGACACATCAACAACTAATTTTTGGACAGGACTATTATTAATCCTAATAGTAGGGTTATTCCTATTTTTGATACGCAATAGCAATAAACACCTAGGGAAATTGAGAAAAATACACACCAAACACTCACTTTCTATTCGGAGACATCGCGCCACTCGTGCAGAATCGGAGTTAGTTGAGAAGAAACTTTCATCCATAAGATCTGCCTATTTAGCAGGGGCAATTTCCAAAAAGAACTATGAGTCTATAATCAAAAAGTTAAGGAATAGGCTCAAGGCACTGCGTTTAGGCCTCAAAAAGCGGCCTAAGAAGTAGTAAATGTTATAAAGAACTATACACTCTACTATCTATTATATGGCCAAAGCTAAACGTGTTTCTAAGCCAAGGAAAAAAGCTACTCGTAGAAAGTCAGCCAAAAACCAAAATTATTTGATGGCAGCAATGTCTGACATTGGTAAAGAGCTTAGAAGACTCACTTCCGGTAAGAAGAAGCTGAGAGCCAGACTA
Source organism: Nanobdellota archaeon (assembly GCA_014240455.1). Taxonomy (GTDB): domain Archaea; phylum Nanobdellota; class Nanobdellia; order UBA10117; family ARS21; genus JAAZWY01. Next base: position 16,925 of record JAAZWY010000001.1, read on the forward strand.
GATAGTTCTAGAAGAGAGCTTTTGAAGTTAAAAGCCAGAGAAGATAGAGCCAGAGACAGACTCACTAAATTAATTGCAAAAGAAGGGCCTATTCATGAAGGACAACGTAATCTGAAGCGTTCTATCACAGAGATTAAGAATAGAATTTTGAAAGTTAAGAAAATTCGAGAAGAAATCCGAGATCCAGAATAAATTTTTATTTTTTCTAATTGTAGCAAGGTTTTTATTGTTCAAGAGAGTTAAACTATTGTTAAACACATGTTAAACACTTCTCGGCAGGTGTTGAACAGGTCTAAACGTGTTTAAACAGAAATGGTTATCAAAAAAACACTTAGAAAGCTTCTGAGAAGAAAGCGAAGAACGAAAACAGTAGAAAAAGAAGAAGTTGATAAACACAAAGTCCTAAGAAGTTGGGAAGACATTTATGGAGAACTAAGTGAACATCCGCTTACTCAATCAAAGATAATTAATGAACAACTATTGCATTCTACTAATGATGCTTTGAATGAGATAAACAACAAGTTAGATGGTTTAGATGAAAGAGTGGGTGCTTTAGAACGTAAGAGACCAGCCGTTAGACGTAATAAAGATGAGAAACTTCCTTCAGTTGTTATTCCTCGTGCAAACTTATCTAACCAAGAAGAACAGATTGTTCAGTTGATTGAATCTCAAAACGAAGTAGATGCAAAGACTGTTGCTCAGAAGTTTAATATCTCTAGATCAAATTCTAGTTTGAAATTGAATAAATTACATAATTGGGGTTTCTTAACCAAGCGTTTAGATGAGAAAAGTGTGTTCTTTAGGATAAAAGAATAGTGTTAAACACGTGTTTAGAGTTCATCCAAAGGTGAGCGAACTTGTTGCAATTCTTTATTTGATAAATGTGTATAAATTTGAGTTGTATTTAGATTAGAATGTCCCAATAGTGCTTGTATCTTTCTGATATCTGTTCCGTTTTCTAGCAGATGTGTTGCAAAAGAATGCCTTAGTGTGTGTACATGTACGTTCTTATTTATTTGTGCTGCATTAGCTACCCTTGTAACTATGTTTTGTATCTGTCTTACAGATATGGGTCTATCTTCATCTCTTCCTGGGAACAAGAACTTATTCTTGTCAGTTATGTATTTCTGAAGGTCACCACATAGATCTTCTGAAAGTATAATCATACGATCTTTCTGCCCCTTGCCTTTACGTACCCAACCAATTCGTTGTGAGATTTCTAAATCATTTACTTTAAGCTTTTGAAGCTCAGATAGCCTTAACCCTGAAGAGTATAGCAATTTAATCATTAGATTATGCTTTGGATCCTTCGCAGAGATAATCATACGCTTTATTTCGTTTTTAGTCAACACTACAGGTAGTGTTTTTGGTATCTTAGGCGACTTAATTTTAATGTTTTTTCCCAAGACTTCCTTGTGATAGAATACTATTGCTGCTCTTGTCAAGGCGATAGTCGATGGAGCATAGTTATTTTGAGAAATGATACCGCCCAAATACTCTTTTATTTCTCTCTCAGTGACTTCCTTTGGATGCTTATTTAATGTTTCAGCAAATTTTTGATTGTGGAACATGTATGCTTTGATAGTATCTGCTGAAAAACCACGGATCTTTAATTCAGATTCCAATCGATGCAGCATATTATCAATTGCGTTTAATGTTAATAAATTAGCCCTTTTTCTACCCAATATTTTATCCATTTACCCCACTCTAAAGACGAAAATAGGGGCTTCGTAAAGCGTTTACGGTGGAGAAATTTGTGCGAAGAAATTCTTAGCCACTCTCAAAGCTTCTTTACCATATTTCTCAGTTTTCTTATCGAGTATGTGTTCTGATTCAATCAATAACTTATTTAGTTGGAGATATTTATCGTGTTCTGATCCAGGAATCGCTCTTCTACTTGAAAATGCTTTCTTTTCTAGCTTATGTACTTTGTTCATATGACTTCTTGCAAAATGTTTATCGTATTTACTAACTCGCTTTAATCTAAATAACTCTAGTTGCTTTATCCAGTCAGACAAGTAGTTGTAGAGTTCTCGTTTAGACATGTAGTAGTAGAGGGTCGGAGATTAATAAGGATTATCTCTTGATGAGCACTAGTTCGCATAATATACATTAAACGCACTCTGAATTTAGAAAGTGAGATTTTGCAAAAAAGACGGGTTATTTTTGAAAATTTTGGATTTTTGAAAAATTTCTAAAATTTCCTTTAATTGTTTTCAATATTGTAAATAATATATATAAATTTTAATAATTTCTTAAAAGGTTTAATAAGAATTTGAGCTATTTAAGATCTAAAAAATAATTAAAAATTGCAAAAATAGCATATTTAATTTCAATATTGAAAGAAATTAATTAAGATACTTATTTATTTTCAATATTAACAATAAATAGGTAAAAAATTATTTGTAAAAATCAATAGTTTTTTTCAAACCAGTTTCCAAGTCAGTTTTTGGCATCAAATTTAGCTCATTTTTAGCTTTTGTAATGTCTGCACAGGAGTAAAATAGGTCTCCGTGACGTGGTTTTTCTAGAATTATCTTTGATTCTGAGTTACATAATTTTATGATTAATTTAGCCAAATCTCGGAGTTTTATGCTCTGCCCTGATCCAATGTTAAACACTTTTTCAGAACCAGAATAGCTTACTGCGGCTATGTTTGCATCAACTACATCATCCACATAAATAAAATCTCTCTCTTGATCTCCATTGCCTGTTATGATTAAATCATCGTTGTTTAGTGCTTTCTTTATGAAAATTGCAATGACTCCGGCATCTCCTTGTCCCGGTCCGTAAACATTGAAGTATCTTAATGAAATTCCCTTCTTATTCGATATAAGTTCTTCACCATCAACTTTGTTTTGAGCATAATTAGATTCGGGATTTAATTTATCTTCTTCAACAACTTTACGATCATATTCACCATAAACTGCCGCACTACTTGAAAAAATTATTTTACTCTCAGATAGATTTACAATATTCTTGGTTCCTTTAACATTTACGTCATAATACTCTTCTGGTTTTTTTTGACTCTCAGGTACGCTGATTTTGGCCGCAGTGTGGAATACTGTATTAATATCTTTCAGCGATTTAACCAATTTTTCTTGATTTAAAATGTCTTGACCAGATTTTTTATCATAAGAGTTACAATTCAGTCTTTCAACAATCTTGCTTCCAATGAATCCTTCACCGCCCGTAACCAAGTATTTCATGAGTTTGTCTAATCAAAGAAATTAATAAATACTTCTATCAGATAGAACTAATATGGTTAAGAAGAGTCTTCGAGATATTCCACTTCAAGAGATAACATTACGTAAGTATGAACAACCTTATGGGCTCGACGATCGAGAACTTTCTAGGAAATTTCTTTTGTCAATCGGATTATTACAACCCGGCGAGAGTCGAGATATAATTGTAGATATCTTTGAATTGTTTGTCAAAGCTCGAAAGCTCAACAAACCTTTAGAAGTAGAGTTTATTGTCAATGAACTTGAAGGAAAGAATGGTGCTTCAGCTCCAAACGTATCTAGGCAGATTAAACGACTTAGAGATATGAAATTGATTGAAAAAATTCATGCCGGCTATCGAATAACGGAATTTGGAAAGATTGATAATATTGTTTCAAATTTTGTTATCCCTTTTGTGATAAATCAGAGTTCGGAAAGGCTAAGTGAGTATGCAAAAGAACTTGACAGAAGATAAGGTTTATAAACCAAATATGGAGAAAAATAGTATGTTAGGACGAAGACCTTTGGAAGATTTAATTGGAAAATTAAAGAATATAACAGTATTAGATTGCAGAACTGGTGCGTTAATTGAAAAAGAAGCATTTGTAAGAGTTGATCGTGCTTTAAATAAATCTTCAAAGTATCAAGTTAGGACTAATGTGTTTGGAAGACCGCGATTTCTTGAAGATAATTTTGCAGATTACATCCGAAAAGATAATCCTCGTGAATGCGCATTAAAAGATAATCCAAATTCAGAATTTATTGGTAAAAAATTATATAAAAATAAGGAGTAAGAACGAAAGTTCTTACATCAATAATTTTCCAAGATCTTCAAATTTATTTGCGACCTTTTCACCCTTACCAGTTAGTTGGACAATTTTTAGTCGACCTTTCTTTTCAAATCTAACTAATCCTTGTTGTTCCATCTTTTGAAGTAAGTGAACGGTGTGTGAGTATGTACATCGTGCTTCCTTAGCTAACATAGAAGGATATTTATTCGTGTTTTGTCGAGTAAGACAAAGTAACAGTTCAACGGGCTTATCCCTCAAGAATATTTCAAAACTTTTTCCTTTTTTCCACCAAAGTAGTGCCATAATTACCTGTATAGAGAAAGATATATAACGGTTTCTTCAAGTCCTACGTGGTGTGTTTTTTCTGAAGAAAAAATGTAATCACTAAGCAGCAGTTCTTTTACTGCTTAGGTTGTACTCTTGGTAATTGTAATGGTGCCGGAAGTCCAAGTGTTTTTGATAATGGAATTGCAGTTACAAGTCCAAGTTCAAGAACCTTAGTCAGAAGCACTGCGGCAATTCTTTCATCAACCTTCTTGTTCTTTTTCCATCCCTTTTGAAGATCCTTTAATTCTTTATCGTCTCCAGTGATGAATAATCCGCCTTCAAGATTGATATGTCCTGATTTTCCGTAAGAAGTATTAACTTTAAATTCAACTAATGCGCCAGTTCGTTTTTCACCAGCAGCAAACAAGTCTTCAGTTGTAACTTTAGTAATTTCAGGCTTTGTTTCGATTTTAATTCCTGCTTCAAGCTTGCCTCTTTGGGCATCTACTTTTGTAATCTTATCGCCAACGATCATCATTGTGATATTCTCGCGTTGTTTAAACTTTTAAAGATTGTCATTTACAGTTTGTTCTTTATTCTGAACAAATAGAACAAATATGTCCCAGTAAGTGCTAAAAATCCAGCTATGATCATTGAAGTTATCAGAGTTTTTCTTTGGTCGGCAATTTCTTTATTAGATAAACAGGAGTTATCTTCTTTGCAAACACCCGTTTGACATTGATAATCTTCATTACATGAAGAGCTTCCTGCTTTCTGATATTTCCAAACACCCTCTTGACAGAAAGTATTGTTTACAACTGTGCCCTCTTCATTACAAATCGCTGTTTGAGTTGAAACTGTCTCAAATGTAACGGACTCACTAACGAAACAATCCCAATCTTCTTCGGCAGAACACCCGGCCGGACAGTAATTATCACCTACACTACATTCTACTGTTAGTTCATTTGTACATGCTCGTTCAATTGTACCAGCTCCTGAACAAAGATCAATTGTTGCCTCATCGGCATCGTCACAATCTGAATGCTGTAAACAAGTATTAGACGCTGAACAATCTGCATCATGAGTGGTTCCAAATAATGATTGCTCATCTTTACAACCCAATGGACAAAAATCATCCCCTGATTTACATTCAGTTACAGGATCGTGTCTACAAATTGATCTTTGATTATAGGAACCTTCACAACTATCTTTTGTTCCAGGATTACTATCATCACATTCCTTGTCTAGCTCACAAGTGTCTTGAATTACACAATCAGAATCACTATATCTGCTACAAAAACTTGGACAGTATCCGTCATTATCTGTACAACTTACGATTGTTTCATAAGAACATTTATTTATAGATTCCATACAAGTATCGATTGTAGAATCTAATTGATCATTACAATCAGAATCAACATTACATTCAAGTCTTTGAAGAACATGAATTAGTAATGATGCATAATTTGTCTTTTGTTCAGATACATACAATGTTGCGTTTACGGTTATGTTTACTTTGTTTATAGACTTTGTTTCATTTTCATTAAATATTTTCCAAGTATCTTCAACACTTATTCTTACTTGAGTGTTTGAGAACACATCTAGCAAAGTTATATTTCTACCTGCGATTTCAATAGACTCCCCTTCACCTAAAGTTACTTGATCATATGCAATATAATCTGCTGCCGCAAATGCTGCCGGTAACAAAAGTAGTATTAAGAGCAATCTTTTCATGAAATAAGTAAATCTTCAGACAATAAAAATTTAGCCCTGCCCGGATTTGAACCGAGGTCCTCCGGCCCAGAACCAGAGATGATTGACCGCTACACTACAGAGCTATGAAACAGCTCCATATTCTAGATTTATAAGTTTATGTTCTAGCAATACTTTTAAATTCGCACGACGTAGTATCTTCATGATAAATTTACTTGCTGAGATGTTTCTTCATCCAATCTTGATTGTGAGTCTAGTTTCTGCTGGAGCTTCACAATTTATTAAGATGCTTTTATATTCATTCAAGACAAAAAAACTTCTCATTCATGTTTTGTGGAAAGGTTATGGAAATAAAGCAGGTATGCCTAGTTCTCACACAGCATTTATGTCTGCGGCATGTACTGCAATCTATATCCTTGATGGAGGAGTTACTAATTTGTTCATGCTATCAATTATATTTACAATTATAATTATCCAGACTGTTGTTGATTTGAAATTCCACTTTGATAAAGCATCTGAATATATTAATGGTATGTTTGAAGTTGTATTTGATTTCAGTAAACCTGCTTGGAGTAAGTTTGAACATGTTACTGGACACACATACAATCAGATAATTGTCGGAGCGATAATTGGAATTTATACAACAATTAAACTCATGCCAATTTTATAGAATTGTAAATTGTGCGTGATTAATTTTTCCAATTTTTATGATTGATTCCTTAGAAATTACTTGATTCTTTAATAATAGTTTAACAATTTTATTTCCAATGACATTTCCATCATTGACATCCACAATTAATTCTAATATTTTCTCATTAATCTCAGCTTCACCATAGAATCTTGGATTTACAAAAAAGTCTAAATCTTTGTTTTTCAGAGTTTTTCCAAGTAATTCTTTATCGCAAACTGCAATCATGGTTCCAAAATCTGTTTTGTGTAGTTTGTAGTAAAACATTTTACTTAATTGATCTAACTGAGCTTCTTGCTCCACAAGCTTGACATTGTTTGAATGTTATTCCCTTTTCTTTGTGAAGTTCAGTGTCTGGTTTTCCACATTGTGTACAAGTTACGAACTCTTTTACGTATTTTTCAATCTTTTCGTTTAAGACTCTAGAATTGAATTTACCTATGAAATAGAATTTACTTCCTTTCCATTCACCTGTTGTTGCTAAAGATTTTAGCATAAATCTTAACAAGTGTTTAACGTCTCGTCCTAATTTTGAAGCAATTTGATTTAGATTTGATACAAGAGTTCTATTTCCTTCAAAACCTCCAGAAATTGTTGGTACTTCGAATCTGCTTGTTGCTTCTGAAACTTTTGGAATGGATGCATATGCTTTCTTTAACAATTCTTCATAGTTATACTTCCAAGCCATGTTTTCAAGTTTCTTGAGGCATTTAAGAAGGTTTTGAATTAGAGCTATAACTCATCCAAAGTTTTTTGTGAACTGGATAGATTCCTTTTTACTCTTTCAAATTCTTCAGAAATAAGTCGCTCTATTCGAGCATGTAAGGGATCAATTGGATCTGCTACTGCAGGAGTCAGTCCAATTCCAATGCTGTTTATTTTTTGTAAGTACTCTGGTTCAGTTTCAACAACAAAAGCTCCAGTTATTGAATATTTTATATCAAAATCGTATCCTCCCGAAGTAAATGAAAGTCCTGCCATTCTGTGCCCTTGAAGAGGGAGTTTACCATCTATACTGTAAGTGAATTGTAATCTATCATTTTCTTCAACCATATTTTCAAAATTTAATTTAAATGTCATTTCTTTATTAACACTTAACTTGTTTTTAAATTTTTAGGTGATTATTCCAATAATTTTAGAATTCCTTTCTTTGGTTCAAAAACTTCACCAGATTTTAGGAGATTTAGAATAATATCCTTTGCTTCTTTTTCAGCGATTTTTGAATTTTTTAGTACATCATCCATTGGAGCACCGTCACCAGAATCATGAGCTTTAATCAATTCGACAATTTTCGTATTTGGATTATCACTCACTGTTATTTCCATCACTTCAGGCTCTTCCTTTGGAGCAGATTTAGCTTTTGGTTTTTCTTCAATCTTCTTGAATTCCGGCTTTCCGAGTTCAATATGATCAACAATTAACCAGTTTGGATCCAATTCTTGCTTGATAACTTCTGGAACTAAATATGTTTCATCATTGTAATGTTTCACTTTTCCAATAAATCTTACAAATGAACCAACCTTTACATCCTTAATATTTGCGACATCGGCACTGAATGCCTTTACTCTAATTGTTTCAGAGCCATCATCAAGCGTCAGTGCACAATAATTTCCATCTTCAGTTAGATATTTACTTACAACTGTAGCAATTATATTTACTCTAGAAACTTGATTCTCGTCAATTATTATATAACTTGGATTGAAACCTTCTTGTCTAAGAAATTCTCCATTAATTAGACTAGAAATTCTCACTCTATATGCGGTCGATCTAGTAATTGCCATATGTTTTCACTTAAGTTTTAGTTTAAATATTCTTGTTTGATTTAGTTCTATCCTTTCTGTAAGACTCCGTGACGAGGTTCAAATATCTCGCCTGCCTTCTTTAATCTTAATAATTCGGACTCAATCTTCTCCTTACTCATTCCTTTATCTTCCAGTGCTTTAATCAAATCATCTTTTGGAATTGCCTTACCAAATTGTGCTTCGAGTTCAGTCATTGTTTGTTTGATGCTAGAAATTCTACTTCTTTCAGTAGCAGTAATTCCAGTTGTGATTCTGTCAATGTCAATTTTTCCAGTTTCAGGATCGGTTCCAAGTTGTTTTAGTGTTTCTTCAACTAACCGAATTGCTCTTTCCGCATCTTCCTTTGTAACATTTTTTGAAAGTCTAACTTTTGCTGAAGCTTCTGCTAACCGAATAATCGCTTGAAGTTGTCTTGCTGAAATTGGAATACTCTTAATTCCATCTTCTCCTGCAGCAGTACTTCTAATTTTGACATAATAATCTCTAATTAATTTTTGAGGCTCCTTTCCAAGTTTAGGGAAACAAGTTTGTTTAGCGTATGCAATATATTTTCGCAGTAGGGAATGCTCAATTTCACTTTTTGCAGATTCAATATCTCCTTGCAACTTAAGTACGTGACTTGCAATGCGTTCATCTGTTGCAATATTTGGAATATCTCTGATAACGAACATTAAATCAAATCGATTGATAAGCGTTGGTGGAAGATCAATTTGTGTTGGAGGCGGTTGATAAGGATCAAATCTACCATATTTTGGATTTGCTGCAGCAAGGACTGATGCTTGTGACATTAATGTTGCTTGAATATTTGCTTTGGAAATAGAAACTGTTTGTTGCTCCATTGCTTCGTGCATTGCACTTCGATCATCATGAGAAATTTTATCTAATTCGTCAATACAGGCCATTCCTTTATTTGCTAGAACTAAAGTTCCTGCCTCCAATGCCCAACCACCCAAGAATTCATCTTTTACAACTGCAGCAGTAAGTCCTGCTCCTGAAGCTCCACGTCCTGCTACGTATCTTGCCTTTGGTGCCAAGTTTGAAATATATCTTAACAAAATAGATTTACCTGCGCCCGGATCACCCATTAATAGAACATGAATGTCACCTCTCAATTCAGTCCCATCACTTTTTACTTTTCTTACGCCTCCGAAGAGCTGTAATACAATACTCTCTTTGATTTCATCGTAACCATAAATTACTGGTGCGATTGATTGAATCAATTTTTCATAGATGTTTGGATCTTTTGCTAATTTCATTATTTCATCAATTTCTTCAGAGTTTACATCAAGCTCTTCAAATTCTTCTTCCATAGATTCAACTGAATTTGCTTCTAAAATAATATCAAATTTTGTTGATTGTGCGCCAGTTCTTGTTGTAATTGCAACCTCTTTTACTACTCCGACAATTTTAATTTTATTCCCTGGAAAACGATTCCGTTCTAAGTCAGGTTCCAATAAATCATCATGAAGAATACAACGAATTCTTTTAGGTTGTGCTCCACCTTCTAAAGATTCGGGTGGCTCTTCAACAACTAATTGTTGAACATCGCTTAGATTTTTTTCAACCATTTTGAATTTTCCTTTATGTCGACACTGCCCACATAGTCCGGGTTCTGCTAATTTGTTTTCGTGTTGTTCAAGTTTACTTTGCGAACCGCATTTTGGACACTCAAATGTTGCGATAGTTATCATTGGTCGAATATCTGACGCTTGTCGAATTAATGCATTACAAGTAATTAATTGCCCAAGATTTCTACTTCTCAAATCTCGAATTCTAAGCTTTTGAGATGGAGGCAAATTAATAATTCTTGCCCCTATTGCATTCTTCAAATCACCCAACTCTTCCTCAGCAATTGCACCGTTAATATATTCAAGGCTCTCTTTTGGAGACATTAAAATACTCTCTGCCAATTCAGGATCATACTTAGATAAAATCTGCCAATCTATTTGGAGACTCTTACTTCCTTTTTGTGCGACGTCCAAGAGCTCTTTTTTGTAATATTTTTCTAGAAATGTTCTATATTGAGTTAAAGTTTTAGACTCCATACTGGAGTATTGACTCTTCAGTTTGGGTTAAAAAGAATTTATCTAGTAGAGTTACTTATCAAGTTCGCCAACATCAATAAGTTGTTCTCTCAAGAATTTTACTGAGTCTTTGATTTGTTTTTCAGACCTTGCGCCAGTAATAACAATCTTTCCAGTTCCGAAAAGTAAGAATGTGATATTTTGGAGAACTTCTTCACCCTTTAGCTTATAAACAAGTCCAGGAAATTGTTCTGGTTCATATTCAGTATTATCAAATAAGAATACAATTTCATTTAGGTTTAATCGTCCACCGACTGAACCTGATGCAACCATATTTTGAACTTTTATTTCAGGCTTTTTTGTAATTTCAATTCCAACTTCCTTTAGGTCATCAATTACATGTTTAACTGCTGCACGTGCATCTTTGATTGATTTTGTTCCAGTACAAATTACTCGTCCTGAACTGAAAAGCAAATAGCTTGCTTTATTGAATGAAAGTTCTGAATCCTCAACTTTGTAAATTAGTCCAGGAAATGTTTCGGGAGTATAATCTGAATTATCTAAAAGAACTGCAAGTTTTTCTAATGGCAACTTTGCAAAAATATTTGCAGATACTACTACATTTTGTGTCTTAGACCAAACTCGTTTATCGACTTCAGGTGCCATGTTAGTGTTTATTGTAGGAAAGATATATAAACCCTCCTTTATAAAGCTAGTTCCTCTTAATTTTTACTAAGAATCCTGTGTTTCGGATAATTATATTTGGGTTTGCTGGTTTTTTAAGATTAAATTGAATATCTTTTGTATTTGTTTTCCTTTTCAATTCAACATCATTTATTCCCAATTCTTTACCAACGTTAATCTGTACTGAGATTTTATCAGATCTCTTCAACTTTGCACCCTTTCTCAAGTCTTGGATTTTTCGTGTCAATTCTCTAGTATACCCTTTTATCAACATCTCTTTGTTTTCTTCTGGATCAAAATATAAAATATACTCAGATCTTGAGATTCCACGTAGTCCTTTAGGTAATTGTCGATTTACAATCACTTCTTTATTACTGAGTTTGATATTTTTTCCTTTAACTTTAACTCTGATTGAACCTTTTGATATTTCTGAAATTGCCTTTTGAATTGGGAGTTTGCCCAATGCTTTAGAGATTTCATTGGTTAACTTTCCATGAGTTTTTCCTGTTTCTCTGAAATTTAATTTCACTGAATAATTAACTCCAGATATTGATTGTCTAGTTGTTATATTCATTGAGTTGATCTGATTACTTATTAGTTCTGAATATTTATTTATTGTAGCAGTTGCATTTCTTGAAGGTGTTGCAATTATCACGTCTTTAATTGGCCACCTCAACGTTCGATTCATTTTATCCCTTAATGAAAGCGAGTCTGAAATTACACTTTGAATTAATTCAAATTCGTTTTCCAAAGTTTTGTTAAGTTCGTAGCTCTTAACCCTCGGTAGTCTTTCTAAGTGAACTGATTTTTCATTTACTCCGTCATAAACATTTAAATTTTGATAAATTTTATCTGCTACAAATGGACTGATTGGAGCAAGTAACTTTAGAACCTCAGTGATACATCTGAATAATACATAACCAGCTCGTGGATCCTTTTCTTCGATTCTTGAACGAACTAGTTGAATGTAACTTCGACTTAAATCTTTAACTATAAATTCTGTAAGTCCTCGACCCATTTCTTGATATTCAAAGTTTTCAAAAGATGAGTGATATTTTTCAATTAATGAATTTAATTTTGAAATTATCCATTTGTCTTCTGCGACAGTCAATTTCTTTGTTGTTATTACTGGATACTCAGTTAGAAGATAATTATGCAAATTCCAAAGAGTGTTTACCACCCCAAATGTTTCTTTCTTAACTTCATCAATGTTGAATTTTGCTAATTCGTAAGGTGGAACATTGCTTGTATAATAAAGCCTGATTAAGTCTGCTCCCAAATCATCAATACCTTGATTTGCCCAGATTGCATTTCCAATCGATTTTGACATTTTTTCACCTTTTGAATCTACGGCGAAAGCAGGCATACTAATATATTTGAAAGGGGATTTTCCGAATGCCGACACTGAAGTAAAAAGCAATGCAGTAAACCATCCGCTTATTTGATCTACTCCTTCTGAAATTCTATCTACTGGAAAGTATTTCTCAAATTGTTTCTTATTTTGAATAGGTGCACCCATCCATGCAGTGGCTGCAACTCCAGAATCATACCAAACATCAAAGATATCAGGGACTTTTCGATAAGTTTGTCCCTTTCTGTTTTTGAAAGTAAGTTCAACTACATTATGTAAATCATAGTTCTTTGGAAGTTTCTTTCCTATCTGTTTTTCAAGTTCCTTCTTAGTTCCAATTGCGAGAATGTCTTTTGGATCATTTTCGTTAACCCAAATTGGAATAGGTATTCCCCAGAATCTTTGTCTTGAAAAATTCCAATCTCCATAATTAACTAGCCAGGAATTCATTCGTTCTCGTCCGAATTCAGGTTTCCATTTTACTTTGTTATTTTCTGCCAGAAGCTTCCTTCTAATTTTGTCTGTTTTGAAGAACCATTGATTTGATAATTTGAAAATTAATCCTTGTTTACAACGCCAACAAGTTGGATAATTGTGTCTTACTTTTTCTTTATGTAGTAAACTATTGGATTTTTCTAAATCCTTTATGATTGAATTGTCTGCGTCCTTTACAAACATACCTCGGTATTTTCCAGCATTCTCAGTAAAATTACAAGCATCATCTAACGGCGATAGTTCCGGTAAACCATAATGTTTTCCAACTTCGTTATCAGTTTTACCGTGTCCTGGCGCCATATGAACAAAACCAGTTCCTTCATCCACACTTACAAATTGTTCAAATACATCCTTTGCCTTTACTCCTTTTTTTTCAGCAGTTTTTGGAGCAATTCTTTCTTTTAGAATTGGAATGCTCATGTAAATTCTGCGTGCTTTCTTATTTTTATTCAGTGAAGTTTGAGTTGGAAGGTCAAATAATGGAGAATATTCTTCTCCCTCAAGAGTTTTTCCTTTGAACTTTCTTATTATTCGATAGTTTATTCCTAACGAGTCTAATAATTCTAACCTTGCTTCTGCAAGAATCAGATTTCCAGAATCAGTTTTTACTTTTACATAAACTCCTTGTCGAGTTGCAGCGATTGCTACATTTGAGGGAAGAGTCCAAGGTGTTGTAGTAAATACCAATAGTGATGCGTCATCATTTTTTAGCTTGAATTTTACATAAACTCCGGGATCTGTTTTTTCAGTTTGTTCTACTTCTGCACCTGCAAGAGAAGTTTCACAATGAGGACACCAGTGGATTGGTTTCTTTCCTCTGTAAACTTGATTTTTGTCAAACATTTGTTTGAACATCCACCATGCAGATTCCAAATATTCATTCTTGTAAGTTAAGTAAGGTTCATCATCCCAACCTATCCAAGTTCCATATTTATCATACATGTTCATCCAAACATTTACGTTCTGATCTGCGAGTTTCTTACATTCTCGAGTGAATTTACTAATTCCATATTCTAGAATATCTTTTTTATTTTTGAATCCTAGCTTCTTTTCAACCATGTTTTCAATAGGTAGTCCGTGCGTATCGAATCCTGCAGTAAATAAAACTGAACGACCTGTCATCCAAGCATATCTTGTTGACAAGTCTTTGTAGTAAATATTTCTTAAGTGTCCTACATGAGGATCATTGTTTGCGTAAGGAGGTCCTTCAAGTAAAAAATATGGCTTCCCGTCTTTGTTTTTACTTTGAAGGAGATTTAGGAGATTTATTTTTCTCCAACGCTTATTCATCTCACTTTCTACTTTACGAAAGTCATATTTCATAGAAATTTATCCTCCTGAAAATTTATATATGTGCCGTTAGTGTTATGGTCCTTAGAATAAACAAATGGGATAACCACTTCGCATGTAAGAAGGTTAAGTTCCAGATTTAAAAGATTTTTGAGATGCCGTATTGTACAAATCTTTAAAAGTCTAGTTGGAACGATTCTCTATGTCTGAGGTTAAATTTGAAGTATGGACTGAAAAATATCGTCCAGTAACTTTATCAGAAGTTCGTGGTCAAGATGAGATTATTGATAGATTGAAAGCTTTTGTTTCTAGCAAGAGTATGCCCCATTTGCTTTTTGCAGGAATGCAAGGTACTGGAAAAACAACTTCATTTCTTGCTTTGGCTAAAGACTTGTACGGTGATGAATGGAAAGACAACGTTCTTGAACTAAATGCTTCAGATGATCGAGGAATAAACATTGTCAGAACTTCAATCAAGGATTTTGCTCGAACTAAAACTGTTTCCGAGAAAGTACCTTTCAAATTAATATTTTTGGATGAAGCAGATGCGCTAACTAAAGATGCACAACATGCTTTGAGAAGAACGATGGAAGATTATACTTCAAATGTAAGGTTCTGTTTGAGTTGTAATTATTCTTCTAAAATTATTCCACCAATTCAGAGTCGATGTGCAATTTTCAGATTTAGACCACTTAAGCGTGAAGTCATTGTTCAACTTTTGAAAGATATCGCAATTCGCGAGAAGTTAATAATTCCTGAAGAATCCTCAACTTATATTTATGATGCCTCAGAAGGAGACTGCCGTAAGGCAGAAAACATATTACAAGCATGTTCTGCTATTGCAGAGAACGTAACTCTTGATGTTGTGCGAGAAGTTGTTTCATTTGCTGAACCCACCGAATTATATGAAATAATAAAACTTGCTTTGGCAGGTAATTTTAAATCAGCTAAAGATAAGATGTCTGATATTCTGGTTAAGTACGGCCTTTCAGGAATGGACGCAATTCGACAAATACAGAAACAAATTTGGAATTCTCCAGATTTTGATGACAAGTTAAAGGTTAAGTTGATTAAATTTTGCGGAGAATATGAATATCGTTTGACTGAGGGCGCAAATGAGTTTGTTCAACTTAATGCCTTCCTGGCAGAAGTTGTTTTGATTGGAAACGAACTATCGCCTACAAAATAGATTTCCTGAACTACATTTTAAACCGACATAATGCTTTTAATGAAGCTTTAGTTATTTCTGATTATGCCTGCGCAAGTTAATGATGAGGTAAAATTACATTTTACAGGGTTCTTAGAAAACGGAGAAATGTTTGACACTTCAGAAGGTAAAGATCCTCTAAAATTGAAGATTGGTTCAGAGGAAATTATTCCAGGATTCAACAAAGGTCTTGAAGGGATGGAAGTTGGAGAGGAAAGACAAATTCAGATTCCTCCTGCATTGGCATACGGAACTTATCATGACGATTTAATTTGGGAAGTTTCCCGAGATAGTCTTGAAGGTGCAGCCAAAGTTGGAGCGGTAGTGGCTGGAAAAGTTGATGGTGAAGAGTTAACTGGGAAGATTATAGAAATTAAGGATGAAGACGCTTTGGTTGATTTTAATCATCCATTGGCAGGTCAAACTTTAACCTTTGATGTTAAGTTATTAGAAATTTCTGGTCGAAATTCTTAGTGGACACTGGACAAGTCAGTGCGTGCCTTATAATTGTCTTTATTTTTCTATTAGTATGAAAATGATAAGAGCTTTTGCAGGAAACTTCCTTAATTCAGGAAGAGGATACGTAGACCTTAGAAATGTTAAGCAAACATTCTTACCTCGTAGAGTGAATGCAGTTTACAACCTTGAACCTCATGAAATGGATGTTCAAGAAGTTGAAAAAATTTTCGGAGAAGTTTTGAGGAGGTTGAGTTACTAATGGTAACAGTCAATCAAATGCTCAACTTTGCGAGTATAAATCGTGATGCCTTTTCAGAAGTTGTCAAGCTTGCTGGCGCAGATAACGATGACGTATTAATACAAATTCTTGAGGAGAAAACCCAGGAAATTGGTATGTTACGCAAACAACTAAAAATTCTTAAGGAGAAATTGAATAGTTGATTTCTCCAGCTATATTTATTTAAACTTTGATAGTAGATTTTTTCCATGCTTATCAAGAAACATGTACCTAAGAAATTGTCAGATATTGTTGGACAATATAAAGGGATTGTTAAATTTTCTAGATTTGTCAAAAGTCAGAAAAAGAAAGCTGTAATTATTTATGGCGAACCCGGAATTGGAAAAACTTTAGCAGTTAGAGTTTTCGCAACAGAACAAAATTTTGAATTACTCGAAATTCCGCCGTCAGGAACTAGAGATAAAAAGGAAATTATCTCAAAAATTGGAGTTGCATCTCAGCAACCGTCTTTGTTTGGAGGAAATAAAATAATCATGATTGATGAGTTAGAATCTTTTGGTGCAGGAAACCGCGGTGTAATTCGTGCACTTATTGAAGTTATCAAGAAAAGTAATTATCCAATTGTTTTAACTTCAAACAATCCTTGGAATTCCAAGTTTAGAACTTTAAGGAAATATTGCGAGATGATTGAATTTGATAAAGTTGATTGGAAAGATATTGAAAAATATCTTGCTAAGATTTGTCAGTCTGAGAATATTGATGTTGAACCTGTAGTTCTAAAGAAAATTGCAGCAAGATCTCAAGGTGATGTACGCTCAGCAGTTATGGACTTAGATGTACTTACAACAAATAAAGTAGAAGTTAAAAATACAGATTTTTTTGATTTGTTCAGAGAACGAGAAGAGAATATTTTCTATGCAGTTAAGATGGTTCTGAAATCATTTGACGGAAATGTTGCTTTTGAGGCATTTAATAATGTAAAAATTGATTCTTCAGAGTTCTTAATGTGGATTGACCAGAATATGTATCATGAATATTTAGATCCAATTTCCTTGAAGAACGGATATGATAATGTTGCATTAGGTGATAAGTTTAACAACCGAGTTTCAAAAACTCAAAATTGGTCATTAGCATATTATCCTAATTTTGTAGTATCTGTTGGAGTTCAACAAGCAAAGACGCGAGTTACTCAGAATATTTCTCGATATATGCGTCCTGAACTATTAATGAAAATATTTTCTCTTGCTGCGAAACGAAGAAAGGCTAGAGGAATATCACAACAGATATCTGGAAAGTTACATGCTTCAGGTAATGCTTTGATGAGAGACTTTTATCCGTATTTTAATTTTATTCTTGAGAAAAATCCCGAAATGGGTAAAGAATTAACTACCTATCTGGAATCAGAATAATAACACTTTTAAACGAGAAATATCCGTCTTTCATTGGGCTAGACAGGCCGGGTAAGCGCGGCTGTTATCTTATATGCTGAGATGTCGAAGCTTGAAGGGCGGCATGGATTGTATGCTTTGTCCCTGGCGTGTGACGTCGAAGCGTTGCCTCCTCTGGCGATTAAAGATGAGAACCTGGTCAGGCGGGGAACCGAGCAGCCATAATTATGTTTATTTGTGCTTTGGAGTAGCGGCGTGGAGTTGTTCGTCAGTAAGACTTTGCATTTTTGAAATGTCCACCTTCGAGTGTGCCCTTTATATTCTTTAATTGGGCAAATATTATAATAAAGTTATGCGTTTTTGATATATGAGTTATAAAATTGGAAGTGGAGGAATTTTTCCATATATTGAACTTGGGAATTATATCATACACATCATGACCAATATTGATTTGGAAATGGATCGAGATATGGATTTCTGTATAACTACTGAGAAGATTTGTTCCTTTCGTCGTGAGAATATTCCACCGAAAGAGTTGGCAGATTTAATTCGAGGGGGAGAAATTTATGGTCAATTTTCTAATGCAGATTTAGTATCACTTATTGAAAAGAATCAAAATAAGATTTTACATTTTATTGAGAACCACGAGGCGTATATGCGAGGACCTCCTTATCCAGACTATGAAAGTATCGAAGGCTAAATTAGTAGATTTTGGAAATTCTAAATATTTAATATATTTATCGATAGTTGTTGCAGTTATCTGGGCATACTTTTCTTAGAAACGCCAAGGACGGGATTTGAACCCGCGACCCCCGAAGGGACAGGATTAGCAATCCTGCGCAATACCAGGCTATGCGACCTTGGCAGGTATAAGACACCTTCTCCCCTCGGGGTTTGTGAGGGTTGCCGAAGCAACTGAGAGAAGGTGAATGGGACTGGCAGGATTTGAACCAGCGACCTTCCGATCTTCAGTCGGGCGCTCTCCCAGACTGAGCTACAGTCCCATTGAAATCTCGGCCTGAGAGATTTATAAGTGTTTTTGTTAAGGTAATTTATTTATACGTCTGAAACATTAAGATTATATGTCTAATAAGTCCTGGCACACTGTTTCAGCTGAAAATATATATTCAGAACTAAAGTCTTCCAAGGACGGCATAACTTCGTCTGAAGCTCAGCAAAGATTGAAGACTTATGGACTAAATAAGTTTGTAAAGAAGAAAGATTATACAATTTTGAAGATTCTTTTGGGCCAATTTAAGTCATTCTTAGTTGGATTGTTGATTGTTGCCATGTTTGTTTCATATGTTATTGGAGAACATATTGATGCATATGTTATCGGAGTTATTGTAATACTAAATGCTCTACTTGGATTTATTCAAGAATATCGCGCAGACAAAGCCGTAGAATCTTTGAAGAAATTGTCTGCACCTAAAGCTCATGTTATGCGAGACGGACGAGTTCAGGAAATTGATGCAACTCTGCTTGTTCCAGGAGATATTTTGGTTCTTGCAGAAGGAGATAGAATTCCTGCAGATGCCCGATTAGTTGAAGCACTAAGTCTTGAAGTTGATGAGTCAGCATTAACTGGAGAATCAAATCCGGTTGCTAAACAATCTGAAATTTTGACTGATGCAAATCTAACGGTTGCAGACAAGAAAAACATGGTTTTTATGAACACCGTTATTACTCGAGGAAGAGGGACCGCCATTGTTGTTGAAACAGGAATGTCAACAGAAATTGGTTTAATTGCTAAAAGTATTTCTGAACAAAAGACACCGGAAACTCCATTACAAAAGAAACTTGGAGTTGTTGCTAAGAATCTAGGAATTGGAGCACTAGTTGTTTCAGGTGCAGTTTTTGGTCTTGGAATTCTTAGAGGCGAACAAATAGTTAAGATGTTTACTGCCGCAGTTTCATTGGCAGTTGCCGCAGTTCCAGAAGGATTGCCTGCAGTTGTTACGATTACACTTGCTTTGGGTTTGAGACGAATGGCTAAATCTAATGCTTTAATTCGAAAGCTTCCTGTTGTTGAAACTCTCGGTAGTGCAACAGTTATTTGTTCAGATAAAACTGGAACTTTAACTAAAAATGAGATGACTGTTGAACAAATTTACACCTCTGGAAATCTGATTAAAGTTTCAGGTCAAGGTTACACTCCTGAAGGAGATTTTTTGTTAGGGTTGAATAAAATTAAAAGTTCTAATTCGAAGAGTCTTACGCTGGCCCTTCGTTCCGGAACTTTATGTACAACTGCCAATTTGTATAATGATGATTCTAAAGGATGGTATATTAATGGAGACCCAACTGAAGGTGCGTTAATTGTTGCCGCAAAGAAGGCAGGATTGGAAAAAGAGTTATTGAAAACTGAACACAAATTTATTTCAGAATTACCTTTTGATTCCAATCGTAAAATGATGTCGGTGATTTATGAACTACAAAATAAACACATTGCATATATTAAAGGTGCACCTGAAATTTTCTTGGATAAGGCAAGTCATGTTTATACTGAAAAAGGTCTCAAAAAATTAACAAAAACGGAGAGAGAAAAGATTCACAAAGTTTTGGAATCAATGTCAAATGAAGCATTGAGAGTTTTGGCAGTTGGTTACAAATATTTACCTGAAAAAGATAAGTATACTACTAAAGAAGTTGAGAATCAAATTGTTTTTGTTGGACTTCAGGCAATGATTGATCCTGCTCGTCCTGAAGCTAAGCCAGCAATTGCTAGATGTACTACTGCAGGAATTCAGACAATTATGATTACTGGTGATCATGCAAGTACTGCTTCTGCGATTGCGAGAGAACTTGGAATATTGGAAGATAAAGGTAAAGTTGTTGTCGGAAAAGATCTGGAAAATATGTCTGATGAAGAACTTGAGAAAATTGTTGACACCGTTAGAGTGTTTGCAAGAGTTTCACCCCAACACAAATTAAGGATTGTTTATGCTTTGAAAAAGAAAGGTCATGTTGTTGCGATGACTGGAGATGGAGTAAATGATGCTCCAGCACTGAAGGCAGCAGATATTGGTGTTGCAATGGGAATTAATGGAACGGATGTTGCCAAAGACTCTGCAGATATGGTTTTAGCAGATGATAATTTTGCTTCAATTGTTTCAGCGGTTGAAGAAGGTAGAGGAATATTTGATAATATCAAACACTTTATTCGTTATTTATTATCAAGTAATGTTGGTGAAGTTATGGCCATTTTTGTAGCTATGCTGATTGGATTACCGCTTCCATTAATTGCAGTTCAAATTCTTTTAATGAATCTTCTTACTGACGGATTACCTGCACTTGCATTAGGTGTTGATCCTCCAGTTCCAGGAATTATGAATCGACCTCCTCGAGATCCCAAGGAAGGTGCAATATCTAAAGATACTTGGATGTTCTCAATTTTAGTTGGTTTGACTATGATGGTTGGAACAGTTGGAGTGTTCTGGGTAAATCTTGCCGGAAGTGTAGAACATGCACGAACCTTAGCATTCACTACTTTAGTAATGTTCCAAATGTTTAACATATTTAACTCGCGAGCAGAGCGATCAATCCTGAAAGACACTCATTCAATTTTCAATAACAAAGCATTGCTGCTTGCAATACTAGGTTCAATTTCATTACAGGTATTAATTGTTCATTGGTCAGTTCTTCAGATTTACTTTGAGACAGTTGGATTGTCAGCAATGGATTGGGTAACTGCAATATTGGTTGGAGCATCTGTAATTCTAGTTGTTGAAGTGAAAAAACTGTTCGTAGTTCAAAAGAGTTTTAAAGCTTAATTTGAACTCCAGTTCATGGTTAAAATCAAAAAGGGCGACTTAATTGAACTAGATTTCATTGGAAGATTTAAAGAAACTGGTGAAGTATTTGACTTAACTATTGAAGAAGTTGCTAAGAAAGAAAAACTAAAAGGTCCAGAGAATTTTAAGTATGGTCCGATGAAAGTCTTTGTTGGTTCTGGACAATTATTGAAGGGAATTGATAATAAACTAATTGGATCTGAAATTGGATCTGAACAAGAGTTTGATTTGAAAGCTGAAGAAGCGTTTGGAAAACGAAATCCAAAATTAATCCAACTTGTATCCATTAATAAATTGAAAAAGCATAATTTGAATCCGATTGTAGGAATGCAACTAAATGTTGATGGAAGAGTTGCAGTAGTCAGATCAGTTACTGGCGGGAGAGTTATTCTTGACTTCAATCACCCATTTTCGGGTAAAGAAGTTAATTATTGGTTAAAACCTCAAAAAATTATCTCAGATCTTAAAGAAAAGGTTGGACTTGCCATGGAATTGATTGGATTCAAAGCAGATAATTTGAAAGTAGATAAAGGTAAAGTTACGCTTAAGCTAGCAAACAAAGATAAGCTAGGCGATAAATTCTTTGACATGCTTGAGAAACAGATCAAAGTAATGGTTCCAGAAGTCAAATCTGTTACTGTTGCGTAGTGTTCTTTTAATCGTAATAATGCTTATAAAAATCTGAATGATATCTAAATCAAGCTAGAATGGACCCTTATGACGATTATTCAGATAATGTTGATTACAACACTAGCCCAGACAATAATACTGACACTAATACTGACTCAAGTTATGATTCATTTGGAACTGATACTTCAACTGATAGTTTCTTGAATGAACCTGCTGCACCGGCGCAAGACAGTTTTAGTAGTACTGGATTTGATGCTCCAGCAGATGTTTCAAGTTTAAGTAAAGATGATGAAGAACTTGAAAAAGTTCTTGCAAATCGTAAGGCTCGAATAAAAGTAATTGGTTGTGGAGGTGCAGGAAATAATACAATTTCTAGAATTTCCGAAATCGGAGTTACAGGTGCAGAAATTATTGCAATTAATACTGATGCTCAAGATTTACTTAATGCAACTGCGGATCGAAAGTTGTTGATTGGAAAAGATTTAACTCAAGGACTTGGTGCGGGATCAGATCCTCGAATAGGAAAAGATGCTGCTAAAGAATCTCAGAAAGAAATTAAAGAAGCCTTACAAGATTCCCATATGATATTTATTACTGGTGGACTTGGGGGAGGAACAGGAACTGGATGTATGCCTGAAGTTGCAAGCATTGCAAAGAAGATGGGTGTATTGACTGTTGCTGTTGTCACCCTGCCTTTTGAAATGGAAGGAGTTCTTAGACATGAAAATGCAATGGTTGGTCTTGAAGAACTTGAAGGTTTAGTTGATACTTTGATTTTGATTCCGAATGATAAGCTGATTGAACTTGCTCCAGACTTACCCCTACATACTGCGTTTAAAGTTGCAGATGAAATTTTGACTAATGCAGTTAAAGGTATTGCAGAATTAATTACAAAACCAGGATTAATTAATTTAGATTTTGCCGATATTAAGGCTGTAATGAGTTCTGGAGGAATTGCTATGATTGGATTGGGTGAAAGTGATACAGAAAACAGAGCGATAGAATCTGTTGAAAAAGCATTAAGCAATCCGTTGTTAGATGTTGAAGTTTCCGGAGCAACTGGAGCTTTGATTAATGTTATCGGTGGTCCAGACATGACTCTTGATGAAGCTAAGAAAGTTGTTGAGAATGTTACTGAACGTCTTGATGAGAATGCTAAGATTATTTGGGGAGCTCAATTGAGTCCAGAGTTACAAAACTCAGTTCGAACAATGTTGGTAGTAGTGGGAGTTAAATCTCCACAAATTTTTGGTCCGAAGAGAACCATGTCTCATAAAAAACAAGAAGACATGGAAGGAAACTTTGGAATTAAGTTTATTGACTAATGGAATTTGATGAATATCAAAGGAAGACAAAAGAAACTGCAATTTATCCTAGAGATAATCCAATGACTGCGTTAAGTTATGCAACTTTAGGTCTTGTTGGAGAGTCTGGAGAAATTGCCAATAAAGTAAAGAAAATTATTCGAGATCAAGATGGCGACATTAACCAAGATGTCAAGGAAAAGTTAGGAAAAGAGTTAGGTGATGTTTTATGGTATGTTTCTGCGCTTGCTAGTGAATTGGGCGTCAGTTTAAGCTCTGTTGCTAACGATAATCTTGATAAATTATTCTCTAGAAAAGAACGTGGAACTTTGAAGGGAAGCGGCGATAATCGCTAAGCCTACTGGAAAGCTTTATAAATGAAACTTCTCAGTTTTAGGTATGGTTTCACCTATTCAAATTGATGCACCAGAAATACATATACCAAAGCCAAAAGAATGGCCGGGCTTGATGCAAAGAAAGCTTCGAGAGTATAAGCGAGTGCTATCTATTACAAAGAAACCATCGATGGATGAGTTCAAAGCTATTGTTAAAGTAACTGGCTTAGGAATGGCAGTCATTGGCCTAATTGGGTTTGTGATTTTCATGATCGTCCAAGGAATGGGAAACTTAGGAATATGACAATATTTACAATACGAACAGCAATTGGAAGAGAAGAACAAGTAGTTGATTTTCTATCGACTAACGCAGAAAAATCTGATGGAATTCATGCTATCTTGAGTCCACACGGAGTTGTAGGATATATCTTTATTGAAGCAGATTCAGTTACTGATGTTCAACATGTTTCATATAGAGTGCCTTATGTTCGAGGAGTTTTAACAAAACCAGTTACAATTGATGCTATTGATCACTTGATTGAATTCAAACCAGAAAATGTAGATATTCAACTTGGAGATACTGTTGAAATTATTGGCGGTCCATTCAAAGGTGAACGAGGAAGAGTTACTCGACTTAAGACTGAAAAATCTGAAGTTATTGTTGAGTTACTTGAAGCAGCGGTACCGATTCCGATAACTTTAAATCTTGACTCAGTAAAAGTCGTTGGTAAGGAGAATCGAGAATAATGGCAGAAACAATTGAATTACAAGTTAAAGGCGGACAAGCATCTGGCGGTCCACCTTTAGGTCCAAAATTAGGACCAACTGGAATCAATATTCAAGATGTAGTTGGAGCAATCAATGAAAAAACTGCTGCAATGAAAGGTATGAGTGTACCAGTTAAAGTTCATATTAATACTGATGACAAATCTTTTGAGATTGAAATCGGAACACCTCCTACAGCGGGTCTAATTCTTAAAGAGCTAGGAATTCAAAAAGGTTCAGGAGCTCCAGGAACAGAATTTGTTGCAGATATAACAATTGAACAAGCATTGAATGTTGCAGATATTAAATTTTCAGGAATTTTAGCAAAATCAAGAAAAGCAGCGCTAAAAGAAGTTGTTGGAGTTTGTAATGCAATGGGTGTCAAAGTTAATGGTGAAGAACCTGATAAAGCTTCTAAACTAATTGGCGAAGGTAAGTGGGATAAATTAATTCCTGCTAAGTAATTCTCTAAGATTATCACAACCACCGATAAATTTTCTATCTAATAAAATTATTGGAACTGTTTGATGTTTATATTTCTCTTTAATTTTTTGAAGTTCATCCGGTTTATCATCCATAATATGTTCTTCAAATTCAATATTATTTTTGATTAGAAGTTTCTTAGCATCTTTACAAAACGGGCAAAAACTCCAAGTCCAAATTTCTGCTTTCATTTTCTTTTAAATTTCCTCAATTCCTTTCTCAATCTTTTCCACGTTGAAAACAATTCTTCAACCGCTTCAGGAATTGGTTGAACCTTAATTTTTGGAACAGGTTTATTTAACTTCTTACTCATTTCTCGCATTTCTTTTATGAACCTAGAAATTGTTTTTGGTAAATGTTCTTTTTGAGATTTTAATATTTTTGAAGCATCAGCAATTTGTTCAAGAGTAACAGTTCCAGATCTTGATCCAAATGCCGAAAGTATTTCTGAACCAAGTCTTCTTTCCTCCTCTTCAAGTTGCTTTGCAATATCTCCAGAAACGTAGGATATTCTGATTACTCCGTCCTGAATTCTTTTTGAACCTAGAAGTTTTATTTGACCAATTTCTTTAGTATTATCTAGATGAGTTCCGCCACATGCTTGTGCGTCAAAACCTTTAACGTGAACAACTCTAACTTCGCCACCTGGGACGAATCCGCCTTGATATAATGTAAATCCAAATCTTTTTTCTGCTAAAGCTTTTGATAGGATTTCCTTTTCTACAACAATTTTATCTTTAACCGCTTTGTTTGCAACCTTTTCTATTTTCTTAAGTTGTTTACTCGTCAAGGAATCAAAATGAGTAATATCCAATCTCCCCCGTTCTTCATTTACATCTGAACCTGCTTGCCAAATGTGTTTACCAAGAACTTTACGTGCTGCACCGCCAATTACGTGCGTTGCAGTATGATGCTTCATTGTGTTTGTTCGACGCTCATCATCAATTCTACCGATCACTTCATCACCTTCCTTGAAATCAATATTTTCAACCTCGTGCATAATATATGGACCTTGATTAAAAGTATTTACAACACGATTCATGTTTAAGGAACCGCTGTCAAAATTTTGTCCACCACTTGTTGCGTAGAATAATGTTTTGTCAAGTATTACATATCGATTATCGATTATCTTGAGAACCTTTGCATCAAATTCTCTTGCACGTTCATCCAACCAGAATAGTTTTGTTGTTTGAGGAACTCCATCAAAAGTTAAGTCTTGCTCTTCTTCAAGTTTTGGTGCGCTTCTTTTTTCGTGCCGCGATGCTACTTTCAGATAGAAGTCTGATGGAACCTTTATTTTTCCTTTTGATGCTTCAGACAATTCTTCCGGTGTAATTCCTTTAGAATCATATAACTCAAGTAATTTATTTTCATCAACAGTTGTTTTAATTATCTTTGAGATTATTCTTTTGCTTACGATTTTTGATTGAGTATATTTTCTTTCTTCAGCCTTAAGAATCTCTTGAACGGACTTTACACTTTTTGATAGTTCAGGATACTGTGGTTTCAATTCTTTAGCATGAAGTTCAATGAGTTTTGAATAATCAAGTTTTACATTATACTTGTTTGCGAAATCCATACTTCTACGATAAATACTTCTGAGATTGTAACCTCCGCCGGAATTTGAAGGCAGTGCACCATCTGCTAATGCGAATAATAATGTTCTAGAGTGATCTGCAATTGCGTATAGTGAAGAGATAGGATATATTTCTTTTTTTAGTTTGTTTTTAGAATAACCAATTTTTCTTGCCGTACTTGCCCATATTTTTTCTATGTCATCAACTTCATCAACATTAAGATTTCCTGAAACTGGAACGAACTTTGTCCACAAATCCAAGTCTGGTTTCCTTCCAGATTGTTTGTAAAGATATTTTACAGTTTGAGGCATTGTCAGTTCAAAATTTATTGGTTTCCCTGAAGTCAACCAAGGATAACGTTCTTGTCCTGAACCCATATCAAGTACATTTATATCCAAATCTTTGTAACCGGTCGGAGTAACTTTGTAAGTCATGTAAACTTGATTTCCAAGTTCGACTCCGCGAGAAAAATACTCCAAAGATACGCCAAGATTTCCGCCTCCACCCCACTGATCTTCATGAAATTGGATTTCATTTAATGGAAGTTTTACTCCTTTTGTTAACCAAGTAATTATATCTGAAAGATATTTTTCTTTATCATAATTTTCTGGAGATTGGAATGTATGTTGCCCTAGATGAAAGTGTGTTGAATAATGTCTTCCAGTAATTCCGACATTGTCAATATCATTAAATCTTAAGGACGGTTGAGACATTACTAAGGGATTTGCAGGAGGACTAACTACTCCACCAACTACGAAAGGTTGAAATGCATAAATTGAAGCTTGAGTAAACCATGTATCATCTCTCCAGCGTGCAACTGTAGGATATCGTTTAATTGGTGAATATCCCAGACCTTTCATTGTTGAAGCGAATTTATCCCAAGTTTCTAAATAACCAATTTTTGATTTTGTTGGAGAATCATTTATGAACGAATAACCTCCACTACATTCTGGTTCTCCACAAGTTTTCCTAGGAACTGTTGACCAGAAAAAAGTATCACATTTAGAACATTTAGCTCTATCAAATCCATTATCTTTTAGAACTTGAATCGGATAAAATTTCTCAGGATTTTTGCTTGCTTGCTTTTTCAAGTCTAGCTTTAATGCTTTTAGGCTCATGAATAATACTAGATGGAGAATTTATTAAGAGTTTGTATTATTTTTTCATCAAACCTTTTTGAAGTTTCAAAATATCATCTTTGCTTAATTTCTTACCTGTTTTCAAAGCTTCTTTAACATCAACCTTCATCTTTGCTTCATTTTTATTGAAAATTTCCATTGCAGATTTTCTTGCACTTTCAGGAAGTTTAGACATATCTCTTAGAACTCCACCAAGTTTTGCATTCATTATATTGATTTGATCTTTTAGACCATTTAAAACAAGTTTAGAAACATTTCTTTGTCTTTTAATTGTTGTAATTTCTTTAGATAGCACTGTGAGTCTATCAAAAATTTGACTTGATTCTTTTGCAAGAGTTTGAATTTTATCATGAAATGAGTCTGCGTCTTTCTTCACTAATTTAGTTCGTTCTCTGACTTGTTCGAATTCAACAGAAGGTTTTTGTGAATCTTGATGTTCTTTTATAGTTTTTTTCAAAGACTTAATTTTCTTCATTATATTTTTCTCTTTGGTCATACTAACTGCACCAGTTTGAATTTGGTAGTCCAGTTGTTGAATTTCTGCTAAAATTTTTTCCTTGTTGAGTTTTGGAGTTTTACCTCTACTTTTTTTGTGCTGAACCTTTAGATGTTTAAGTTTTTTCAGACCTTCACGAACTTCTTTGTTTTTATTGTTTCGCTGTTTTTTCAAAGACGACAATTCTTTTTCAATC
The DNA here is from genome assembly GCA_014240455.1 of Nanobdellota archaeon. Classification (GTDB taxonomy): domain Archaea; phylum Nanobdellota; class Nanobdellia; order UBA10117; family ARS21; genus JAAZWY01. Next base: position 45,265 of record JAAZWY010000001.1, read on the forward strand.
TCTTTTTTGCGAGCATTCAAATCGACTGCTTCTTTGATTAATTTGTTAAGAACTCCACCAAGTTTTGTTTTTTCCCTATATTTTTTCTCTTTCTTGCTACCCAGATCTCTAAGAGATCCAGTGAGTTCCTTTGCCTGTGTTTTTAATATTTTTGCATCCATTTATATCCTCCTTGGATTGAGGTAATCGAGTTAATACATTATTCGGTTTTAACCGAACAATGCACCAAGACCTTCGGAGACGTCTTCTTCAGAAGCTTCTGCTGTTTCTTCTTTTGCTTCTGCTGGACTTTCTTGAGCTGCGTCTGCGCTAGCTGCTGGAGCTGCACTTGCACTTGCACTTGCCAGTTGAGTTTCTTCAATTACTTTATTGATATCAACATCGGCAAGAGCTGCGGCAGTTGCCTTAACTCTAGCTTCATCAACGCTTACACCAGCTGCAGATAAAGTCTTTGTAAGTGCGTCAGCACTAACGTCTTTTCCTGCCTTGTTCAATAACATTGCTGCATATACGTATTCCATTTTTTATTCCTTATCAGATTGATTATCTGAAGATGATTCCTCTTCTTGAGGCGTTTCTGATTCAGCAGTCTCAGCTGCTTCTTTTGATTCGGTTTCTTCTACTTTATCTTCTTTTTGGTCTTCTACTGGAAGAGCTCCAACTTTATCTTTTAATGCTGAAGCTTCTGCATCAGCTTTTGATAGTACCAAATCCTTTACTTTGTCTGTAAGAATTCCTTGTGAATAAGCAAGTTTCATTGCATCCATTTCTGCATTTCGAAGCATAATTTCTGCAGTTTCTTTGTTGATTAATCCAGTTCCAACTGCAAGTTTCAATGCGTCAATATGTAATGATTTAATTTGAGCGATTAATTCATCTGAATCTACATCTAATTCAGATCTCATAAAGATTGTACCATCTTCTAATGCTGCAACTAAATTTAATCCAATCTTCATTGGTTTAATATCTAGTCTTTCTAGTAATGCTGCAAGTTGTGCTGAAATAATATCACCTTCTTTTGCAACTTCTGAATCCGCTTTAATCTCAATTTTTCCTGCATTAATTCCCGCTTTGATACCAACATCACCAAGTTCTCCAAGGATTGGACCTGGAGCAAAGTTAGTCATTCCTGCTGGAACAATAATATTGAAAGGTGCTTCTTGTCCGCCCTTTGCAGCTGAAGGAGACATGTTAGATTTTAATAGTGCCCATAATGAAAATGCATCTAATTCTGAAGTTATAATTGCAGGCATTCCTTTGAAGTGTTGGATAAGCTCTGCTGCTTTATCTCTTCCTGAACTTTCTAATGCTCTAGACATTAGAGTTTTTCGAGACATAAGAATATTCACCTTTGGGTCGATTTTTTCTTTGATAACTTGAAGTTGTCGTGATGGAAGATCTTTCATGTTAAGAACTGCAACAGTATTTGCACCTTTAATGTTTTCAGCCATGGATTTGATTAACTCTTTCTTCCAACTTGCTGCCTTTGTTTTGTATGCTGTTTCTGCCATTATATGTTCACCTTCTTTGACATTGTAGATTTTACGTAGACTTTGCCTAGATTATTTCTTCCGTTTGGTAAAGCGTGTTCAACTGCACCTACAACTTTGATTATGTTTGCTGCCAATTCTTCATCCTTTTGATCTTCATAACCAATAGAACATTGGAATACTGGTGCTTTGTTTGCCACCAATCTCACTGTGTCTCTTAATTTTGTTACAATAGGTTCTAAGTTTGCCTTTGGTGGAACAATTGCTCCAGCCCTTGGACTTGGCATGCGATTGATTGGACCGAAATATCGACCGAAAACTTGAGCGATTTGCGGCATCATATCTGCTTGAGCTATGAAATAATCAAATTCTCGAGCAAGTTTTTTAATTTCTCGAGGTTTCTTCCATTTTTCGAAATTAGAAGATAAAATAACTTTGTCAGCTGCCTTTGCACCTGCTTCAGATTCGTTACCAACTAAAGCACAAATTTTAGCTTTCTTAGTTTTTCCTGAAGGAAGTCTGACAAATTCTTCAATTTTACCTTGTTTGTTCATGTCAATATCTTTCAGAGTAATTATAATATCAATAGATTGTGAGAAATTTCTCTTAGAAGTAATTTTTCTTAATTCTGTTAATGATTTTTTTATAGATTGTTCATCCATTTCGCTTACGCTCCTACCTAAGTAGTAATATGAGCTAATTATTCGGATTTATAAAGATTGTTATTCGATTAAGGCCTCATTGAGTAACTTAACGAATCTAAGTACTTTGTACCTGCTTCAGTAACAACTTTGTAGAAGGGTAAATATGTGAGCTTTTTTGCACGAACTTCGAGTCCTTTGGATTTCAAAAATTCTACAACCTTACTTTCAGGAATTTTTGGAGGTCGTTTTTCTCCTTGAAGATTGAGATATTTCGGTTTTAGTATGAAGTTTAGATTTTTTGGATTAAATGAAGCGCTTTTTTCTGAAATTATTTTATTCTCAACTTGAATTGAACCTTGTCTAACTAGAGATTTTAGGATACTATCGACTTCACTGAAACTTAATCCTGATTTTACAAATACCTCGGAGAGTGGAGTTTTAGGTTTCTCCTTAATTAAATTCATAATTTTTTGCTGATTTCCTGAAAGTGACGGAGCTGTACCACCAAGACTAATTCTCTTTAGTGAACGATTTAGATGAAGTGCGCTGAATTTTTCAAGATCAAAAACCAAATGATAATTGTTTCCTGATTTTTCACAAATCGTACTTAATACTGGTTTCATTACGAAAGAGAGGGATTTGATTGGAGATTTTTCGATAGTTTCAATTTCTTTTTTTGAAATCCGAGGTTCGAAGATACTTAATTGTGAAACTGTTGCGGTATGTTGAGGTGCGCTTCTTGCGACTGCAGTCTGTTGAGTTTTTGCAGGAAATTGAACTGTCGCTTGTTTTCCCTCTTTTGAGAAATTTGCACGCTTTGCCTCAGAAATATCAAATGATTTTGAAGTACCACCATGTAAAGACTTTCTTACTCGAATGTCCACGAAAATTGGAAAATCTGTTGCACCAATCACCATTGCCTTTCCAATTGGAAGATTTCTAATTTCACTTTCGGCCTCAGAAGTTACGCCTTCAAAAGAACGAGAAATTGCTGCCAAGTCAGAAGGGTTTGTAACTTGTAATGCAATTTGACTACTACATTGAGATAAAACAGATTTATCAACTCTTGCAGGTCTTTGAGAAATTATACATATACCGAGCCCGAATTTACGACCTTCTGACGCTATTGTTCTTATTATTTTTGATGACTTGGCCTCTCCAAAACCTCGTTCAGGACAATAGTTATGTGCTTCATCAATAATCAAAAACCCTGGAGGAATTTGTTCCAGTTTACGCTCCTCAAACATGTTTGTTAAAAGACTTCGTGTAACAATTTCTTGAATCTCTTGAGATGCGCCTTTGAAATTTATGATTGTTAATTGTCCTGGTTTTATAATTTCATTAATTGGAGTTGCGTTATGACTAAATAATCCACTCTGTTCAAGTTGTTGTATTCCTCCAATAAGTCTCCACTTAGCAGTTGATTCAGCAATTTCAAGCTCTTTGATTAATTCGTCAAATTCAAATCTACCTTTCCTTTCTACTAAATCATTTATGACATTGTATAGTAATCCTCGCTGAGCATCTGTTGCTTTGAACGGAAGAGTTTCAGTTAATACAAAAGGATCATTTGGAATTTTTAGGCGAATCTGATGAGCGTCAATATTTATTGAAGTGTTTACTGCGAATTCCATGAGTTTATCACCATAGGCTTTAGCCTGAATTCCATAATGCTCGAAATAATCTGTTTCTTTTTTGTTGTTGTTTGGACTTTTTATTGAAGAATATTCTCCGTGAGGATCAATAATTACTACTGGAACTCCCAAATCTAATATTTCTTCGAGAATTACACCTACAGCATAAGATTTACCTGCTCCCGATTTTGCTAAAACTGCCAAATGTTTTGTTATTAATTTTTTTGGGTCAAGAAAGGCCTTGATTGATTTTCCTTGCAATCTTCCAAGATATACTCCGTTCATCCTCAAATCCAATATACTCTTAATTAGATTATCTTCAGCGATAGATACTTCAGCTCCGGGTGCAAAAGGTGTTCTTGGTTGTCGTAAAAATCCTCGTTCAGTTCTGTGACCAATAATTGCACAACTTGCATAAGTCATATTATCTACTTTCTCAACCTCTACGACTTGATTTAAAACTGGACCAACTTCTGGATGATTAACTTCAACATAATCCCATTTATTTACAAGACTTTTTACTAAGAATTTGAAGCTGGTAGTTGATGTTCTACCTGAAACAGTACCAATGGCTGCCATGTGTAATTTTTTTAATAGTTATATAAAAGCGTGTGTATGGAAAATTGGTTATTTACAGTACAAACAGTTTAATAACCGTAAAATAATATTTTTACATGATTAAAGTATTGGTTTTTGATTTTTCTGGAGTATTATATGGTTCAAGATTTGAAATGCTAACAAAATCACTTATTGATATTGTACCTGGACTTGAAAGTGATAAAATTATTGAGACTTTTTACAATAAATATAATGAATATAAATTGGGCAAGCTAACTGAACCAACTTTCTGGAGTGAAGTTTTTTCAATACTTGAAGTACCTCGAGATAAGGTTTCAAAAATAACTAAGATCGTTTTTGATAAAGGAATATTTACTGAAAACAAATATCTTCTTTCTCAGATTGAAAAACTTTCCAAAAACTACAAAATTGCAGTTCTTTCAAACAGCTCAAGAGAAATGGAATGGATATTTGACGAATCAAATTACTATGGCTTTTTTGATGAATTCTTTTGGAGCCATAATTTTGGATCACGTAAACCTGCTGAAAAGTTCTATAATGCAGTTTTAGAAAAATATAAAGTAAAACCCTCTGAGATTTTATTCTTTGATGACAAAGTAAGAAATACTTTAGCAGCAGATGAACTTGGTTGGAATACAGTAATATTTACTCCAGAAATTTATAAAAGTGAAGAATTGTTTTTGAAAGAATTGGAAAAGTTTGGAGTTACGTTCTAATCAAGCTTACAACTTTGTTTTCATAACTTAAGTTGTGCGAGAAGAAGATTGGGATAAAATTACCTTTTAGGAATTCACCAGGTTTTACGGACACTGCTGCATTGTTTATATTTCTAAGAAAACGTTCAGATTTGGAAATTGGTTTACGTATAGTTACAATACGTGTTTTGTAACCAACTTTCTTGAACATTTTATTAACAAACTCCGTACAAAAATATGCGTCTTGCTTTTTCGAAAAACTAAAATCGTAAGGTTTACCAATTTCAAGTTTTGCATTTTTAATTAAGTCTGATTTTAATTTTCCTTTCAAGTTACTACGCAGGATAACTAGCGTATCATATCTCTTGTAAATGTTTAACATTCTTTCACAAAAGACACCATCCTCGCCCATTGCATGAATTACTTTTTTTCCGCCCATGTAGAGCGCTGCATGAGTTATCGGTTCGTTTATTATTTTTGAATATGCAGTACGTAGATTCCCTAATAGAAGAATATCTCCTTTTCTAAGTTTCCTTTTTGATATTTTAATATCCTTTTTTGTCAACAAATTTCCTCGCTGAGTAACAACCGCACCAAATATATTGAATACAAAATTATCATATAATCTCTTAACTTTGCTCCTACGGTCGGGGAACTTTTTAATTGAAGAAATCATTTTATCCAATTAACCTCTACTTGATCCGTTCTCCATTTTCCATCTACTTTAGTTTCTGAAATTTTTTGTCTTTTTCCAGCAGAATATTCAATAATTCCTTGCCAGGCAATCATCGCACCCTGATCTCCCGAAAGTGCTCTTGGACATACTTCAAATTTCACTCCTCGAGCCTTACACATTTTTTCAAGCATTTGTGTTAATCTTTTATTTGCCGCAACTCCGCCCGTTAAAAGTACTTCATTTTTTCCGATGTGTGCGACAGCGCGTTCTGTTGCTTCAGTTAACATTGCGAAAACAGTTTCCTGTGTTGAGAATGCCAAATCTTTATTTGAATGTTTTTTACTTTCAACTAATTGCCTTACTTTTGTTTGAACTCCTGAGAAAGAAAAATCCATTCCTTTAATGCTGTATGGAAGTTCAATGTAATTTTTTCCTTTTTCTGCCAGTTTTTCAATTGCAGGTCCACCCGGAAATCCTGTTCCCATAAATCTTCCAACGGTGTCTAAAAATTTTCCAACACCAATATCAAGAGTTTCTCCGAAAACACGATATCGGTTTCCAGCATAAGCGATAATTTGAGTGTTTGCTCCTGAAACATAAAGAGTAACTGGATCCTCTAATTTGGTTTTTTGTTTTCCTATCTCGATATGAGCGACACAATGATTTACTCCGACTAACGGAATGTTCAAAAGTTTGGATAATGTTCTTGCGGTTACTGCACCAGTTCTTAGAGTTTGTCCCAATCCCGGACCTTGAGCAAATGCGATTAAATCAATATCAGAAAGTTTTAGTTTTGCTTCAGTTAACGCGTTTTTAATTAACTCATCACAAAGTAGAATGTGATGGTTGGTTGCCTTGATTGGATGAATCCCACCTTTCTCAGTAGTGTACATGCTACGTTGGTTTGCTAACACTTTTCCCTTATCATTTACAATACCAATCCCAAAAGTGTGAGCTGTTGATTCGATTCCTAGACAGAGCATAATTCCGTTTGGCTAATGATATTTATAACATCTTTTATTGCCCAATTTGTACTCAGTATAACGATTTAACTCCGAAACCTTTATAAACTCAAATTAAATCCAAGCTCTGTTAAGATGAACTTTAAAATAGAAGATCACGCAATAAGTGTATTAAATGATACACCGTATTCAGTATATAATCAGAATACTGAAAGTATACCTCTATGGACGGGTAGAAAGATCATTCCACAAATCAACTTAGCTTCAGCTGAAACGATAGTTAATCGAATTGCTAAAGTTGATAGTACATTAATAAAAGATATTGGTAAAGACAATTTAATTCTAAATCTAAATGAACATGCAAATCGAGCATATAATAAAATTGCTAGACGTGTAAAAGGAGAGCATGTTGATGAAATTTTAGAACATTTAGAAGGGAGATTACCTTATGTATTTTTACCAGACCTATGTAATAAGCCTTCAAAAGGATCTAAAACTATTGAAGCATTTTCAGTGGCATCCTTTTTAGCATATCACGATAATCCAACTAATAATGAACAAGTAAATCGTAAGTCCAAAATTACTAATGATCGAAGACATTTCAGACGAAATCTTGAAGCTCATTTAGGGTTACATGTATTTAGAGATGAAGAACTTGAAACGATAGTTACTTGTGTTGAAGGGATGTTGCGTAATGACGGATATCCTTCAGAAAATGAGAAAGGAATCTTTAGGAAATATACTGGTTTTTTAGAAGAACCAGATGATGTGTTACGAGTTTTATTCGAAGGACAGTTAAATCTTGATGGATTTAATTATCTGAGACATGCACAATTTCTTGATGAGAATGGTTTTGCTCAATCCCGAGATGGGCGTGATGCAATATTCATAAATAGATATAATCGTCCAAATAGTAGAATTATTTCAACAGCAAACAGAGAAACTTCAAAAATGATGAATAGACTTAAGAAGGAAGGATCTAAGTTAGTTAACGGTAAATTATTTTCTGCAGCTCAGAAACGAGTTATTGCAGATATTATAAAACGAGACCAACTTTAATTTCTATAAAATAAGTGGTAAAATTAATGTAACATCACCTTCAACAGTAATGTGACTTGCTTCTTTTTTGACTTTACCCCAAGAAATTGCTTCTCTTGTTTGTGCACCACTTAATGAACCATCATATTCTACAGCCGTACTTACTTGAACAGCATAATCTAATCCATCTCTGAATTGGTTGAACCAAATAACGTGATGTTTTGAAATTCCACCACCAAGCATAATTGCTCCGGCTTTCTTTGCTTCAGTTACTCTAACGTAGAAATCTTGATCATCTTCGAATAAGTTTAATTTGAAATCTTTATTCATTTGCCAATAATTCCAAAGTTGTGCGCCCCATGCTCCGTCAAGAGGTCCAGGTAAATAAACTGGAATCTTATTTTTCCAAGCCCAGTAGATTATTGAATCTTCTGCACCCTTTTCATCTTTTATTGCTTCACCGAAAGCCCAAATTAATTCATGAACTGACCATTCTTTTCTTTCAGCATGAAGTTTCTTGATTATTGGTTGAAGATTATCTTCTAGAACTTCACCATAACATTCATTTGGAACTAGAACATTTCCAAGTCTGTTGATTCCTTTCTTGTGTAATTCTTTGTCGTTCATCATAAATGAACCTTGGTAATAATCTTTCCACAATCTTGCAAGATCGTGATCAAGCGTTCCACAAGTTGTCATAATCGCGTCGATCTTTTTATTCTTAACTAAATCTCGAATTAATCCTCGTGTTCCTGTTGAAACAATACAAGCAGGATGACTTAAAATTTTAAAACAGTCTTTATCAGATTGCATGTTTTTGATAATTTTTGCGGCCTTTGCAACCTTTGATGCCGAGAATCCACCTGCCTCAGAAAATTGATTAATTAGTTCTTTGATAGTCGTGTTCTCAGTTATGTTTAAATCTTCAACTGCTTTCATAGTCTTTCCTAGTAAAGTTATTTAAAAACGTGCCTATTTGACCTTTCTTAATATTGCATAATATTGATTACCTTGAAAATTTCCATTAGTTTTAGGCATAACTTCATCCATAATCTTAAATAAATCTTGAGATTTTATGGCAGTATAAGAGTTAGTTAATGCTTCAACTTTTCTTTCAAAAAAAGTTGAATTAAAATTAGAAGAATCTTTATTTAATTTATCACTGAACCAACCTTGTGGTGTCGGCGTCGGTTCGAAAATAATGAAATAACCGTCAGATTTTAATGAGTTATATACATTCTCAAATGCATCCTCTTTATTTTCTTCAAAATGTAATGAGTTAGATGAAATTATAATATCAAATTCTTGGTCAAAAGGTATATCTGCGAATTTCCCAACTTTAAAAGTGACTCTATCTTCAAGGCTTAAATTTTGAATATTTTCTTTTGCAAGTTTTATAGACTCAGGATCCGGATCAATACCGTACCAATGATTTACAAATTTACTTAAATGAATAGCAAGTCTTCCAGTTCCACATCCAAGGTCAAGTATATCTTTATTTTCTAATGAAATATATTTTTCAATAATTGATTTATATTTTTTAGTAAGTTCAGGATCAATAGTTGTTTTATCAGTATAATCAACGTAAAAATGTTTAGGATTGTTCATTTTATTCAGAAGGTTTTTCTTCTTGTTTTTGATTTTCAGTTTCTGTGTGCCCAGTCGCACCACAATGTTTTCTGTCTTTGTGTACTGCCATAAACAAACCATTGTCTTTTGGTGATCGAGGATTCTTTCTGATTAATTGTCCGTCTTTGACTTCGTAGAGTTTCCATCTTTGATATGCTGCTTTCTTTTCGTCGTCCGCCATTATTCTGTTGATTCCTCTTCTTTTGTTTCTTCAGATTCAGTTTCTGCTTCAGCAACTTCTTCTTTAGGTGTTTCAGCTGCAGCTTTTTCTTCAGCTTTCTTAGCCTTGGCTTCTTCAGCCGCTTTCTTTTCTGCTTCAAATGCTTTTTCTCTCCGAGCAGCGAAGTGTTTATTTTCAATCTTTGAAATTACTTCTGCGTTGTCGTAGATATAGAATTTTGCTAAGCTTTTGTTTGATCCGAATCCAGTTTTCATTTTCTTCAGAACAATTTGCTCAGCTGGAGCTTTGAATTTAACTGACATGAATTTGTATAATTCTGCACGAGAAGGAGTTTGAGATTTATTGTGATCAATTTCCAGATTAATCTCTTTACGTGAGAACAATTTATTTTCTGTTTCTTGTAATACTTTTGTTTTCATTATCTTAATCCGTATTCTCCAGGTTTAGAGATTTTAGCTTTTTTAGCTATTTCTGATTCTTCAGGATGAAATACAACCAATCTACCTTTCCAAGTTTCTGATTCTTTCAATCCTTTTGCGATTATTGGTAATTTTTTCTTTGCCATTTTTTAGTTAGCTTTAGACTCAACTTTTCTGATGTCATCAAGCCACTCAGATTTTCCAAGGTATGGTTGACGCATAGTCATACCAATTTTTGGTTCTTGTGTGTTTTTGATGCTTACCGCAATGATTCTTGCCCGGACCTTGTCCTTGACTTTTAGTACTTTCTTTGAGTCTTTTCCAAGAAGAGTACCTTCTTTGCTGAATGATACGAAGTCGTCCATTGTTTGTGAAATGTGAATCATTCCTTCGAATGGTCCAAAGTCAACAAATGCTCCGAATTTTGCGATGTCTTTAATCTCGCCTTCAATAAGATCGTTTGTTTCAGGTAAATAGTGGACAACGTTAAATGTTACGTTGTGGAATGCTGCTCCATCACCATGAATTATGATTCCATCTTCAATATTTTTTATTGATTGAATTGCTATTACTCGTCCAAGTTGGTCAATTACTCTGTTTTCGTAATTTCGTCTAAGTTCTTCAGTTACAACTTTCTTTAAGTCTTCACTAAATCGACTTGGATCAACTCTGACAACGCCTTCGACTGCGGATTTGTAATACATCGTAGTTTTGATGTGATTGGTAGCTTTTTAAACGTTTCTAATCAGTTTTTTGCTAATGGTGAATATTTGCACAGATTCAGCCTTTAGACGCTTTTTGAGTATCTTGTCGTTAGTAAGTACTGAAAAGTTCTTTGCTACTGCAAATTCCAATATTTTGTCATCCGGATGACCTTTTCCAAGATAAATTGTATCTACTTTTGAGAATTTAATTATTTGAATTGCTAATTTTGCTGCATTCTTATCTGCACCTTTTTGTTTTTTGTCATTTTGAATAAATTCTAATTCTTTCAAAACTTCATTTGGAACTATAATTTTTGTAAACCCTATTTTTTTGAGTTCAGTGATTACATCTATTTTTTCTTTTGCTGCATAAATTAATGAATTCGTATCAATTACGATTTGCATGAGTATAATTTTCGAATGCCTTATTAAAACGTATTGATATGACTCGTTATGTTGAAGGCGATTAAGGCAAAAGAACTTTATGATAAGACTGCAAAGTTGTATAATTTTCGATATAGAAGAACTCAATTTGAAAAATACAAAATTGCACTTCACGATCAATTACTTGATGGAGAAATTTTAGATCTTGGATCGGGAACCGGATTGTTATCTAAATTTTTGGGAAAGAGAATTCATCAAGTTGATGTTTCCAAAGGAATGTTACTTTTGAGTCGAGGTAGGCGAGTTCAAGCAGATATTTCTAAGTTACCTTTTAGAGCAAATAAATTTGATTATGTTTTGAGTTTTTCTGCTTTAATGAATGCAGAAAATCCTGAAGCAGCAGTAAAAGAAGTTAAGCGGGTTTTGAAACCTGGTGGAACATTTATTGTTACTTATTTGAAAAGTTTTGATTTTACTGAGATGTTAAAGAGGCATTTCAAATTAATTGATTCTCGTGATTGTGGAGAAGATGTTTGCTTTATTTTGAAGAATTAAACACGAACAAATAATTTATATCTGTCACCGTCTTCAAGTTCAAATAGAATTCTATCTATGATTGCCTTTTTTGGATTTGGAACTGCTTTAACTCTTTCTTTAATTTCATCAAAAGATTTGAAAGGTTCAATTGTTCTTTGTTCTAAAATTTCTCGAGAGTGTCTTTTACCTATTCCTGGAAGTAATTCAAGTTGGTGAGATCTAAGTGAAATTGGTCCAGAGTTGTTGTAGAAATTTAGATATTTCTCTTCGTTATCTGAAACTAATTTTTCAACTATAAAGTTCAATTCTCTCTTTGCTGTTTGAGTCAATTTAACTGTTTGTAATGCACCTTTAATGTATGCAATATCTGGACGATCATCATCACCAATATAAACTTCATCGTGAGGTTTGAAACTTTTATCTGGTTTTGAAACTAATTCTAAAAGTACGAAATGATCTTTTCCAAGTGCTTGAATTATTGGTTCCTTTTGGTGAAAAGGTCTAGAATCAGAAGAATAACCGTTCTTGAGAAAATCGAGTACTATTGCATGTTCTTCCTTTGCTCTTCGTGGTCTTTCTTGATTCATTTCGAATTTCTCCTATTGTTTTCATTGGGCTTTTATGATGTCAAGAATCTTTTTTAGATTCTCTTTTGTGACTGTGATTTGTTTTCCAGCGAACACAGTGTTTAATTCACCGTCATTTTTTGGTAACATGTTTGCAATTTCAACAGCTGCCTCTTCAGTCATTCGAGGGATGTCTGCTGATCTAAGCTCCTTAACTAACTTAGTAGCTGAAGCTTTATCAAGTTTGTTAAACCGTGTTGCAAAGTCCTTTATCTTTTGCTGACTTCCACTTAATTCACCTTTCTTTTCTAGATCGTCAAGTGTTTCTTTGACTTCAGAAATAGTCAATGGTGTTTTGCTTATGATTTGTACTTCCATTTTATTTTTGTCTTACCAAATGTACTGCCCGTGCAATAACTTTCTTAGGTTTATTACCGTGCTTGATTTGTAGTAAGTATGAGTTTGTTCCTTCTTTTGATAGGATTTTTCCAATCAAGTTTCGGAATCTTGGATGTGGCATTCCTTTTTGGACTGCCGGTTCTTGGATTATTCTGACTTTTTCTCCAACTTCGAATTTTCTCAATAGTCGTGAGATAGTCACTTTTCCGTGCGTTCCTGCACTTTTTCTTAGCTTGCTTCTGGTTCCCGAACGGAATCCGCCCTTTCTACCAGTTCCTGCTCCTGCCATAATTTATTCTACGTTAGTGTGTTTTTAAAGGTTTCGAGATGCTTTCTCTAAAACATTCCTGGCATTTTTGGCATGCCTTTCTTTCCCATTAATTTTTGCATTCTTGCGAACTTTTTTGATTTTCCTGAGAATGCTTTCATCATCTTTTTCATTTGTTTGTATTGTTTAATCAAATCTCGCATTTCAGTCTCAGCTCTCCCTGAACCTTTTACAATTCTTTGAATTCTTGATTCATTCATTAAAGAAGGATTATCTTTTTCGTGTACAGTCATTGAGTCCATTAAATATTTCCAAACTTTCATATTTTCTTCTTGTTCCTTTAATTGACTTTTTGGAATATTCATTTTTCCCATTCCAGGAATCATGTTTGCAACCTGTCCAAGAGGTCCCATTTTTTTCAGAGCTTCCATTTGATTATATAAATCAGTGAATGAAATATCTCCCTTCATAATATTTTTTGCAGTTTTTTCTGCTGTTTCTTGATCAATTGCTTCACTAGCTTTTTCTAACAGAGTTTCAAGATCTCCCATTCCTAAAATTCTAGAAACGAAATTTTTTGGTTTAAATTCTTCAAGAGCGTCAAGTTTTTCTCCAACTCCAATGAAATTTACTTTTGCCTTTGTTGCTGCCGCTGCTGAAAGAGCTCCACCGCCTTTTGCAGTACCATCAAGTTTTGTAACAATAACGCCAGTTACTCCCACTGCCTTGTGGAACGATTCTGCTGTTTTCTGAGCTGCTTGTCCAATATCTCCAGATAAAACTAAAAGTTTAGTTTGAGCTTGAACTGCTTTATCAATTGATTCAATTTCTTTTGTCAATTCATCATTCAGTGCGTCTCGACCTGCAGTATCTATGATTACTAACTCATAGTCTTCTAGATCTTTCTTGACTGCGTTATAAATTTTTACTGGATTTCTTTCTTTTGGATCACCATAGAAATCAATTTTCAAAACATCAGCTAGTTGTTTTAATTGAGCATAAGCTGCTGGTCTCCAAGTGTCTGTTTGAACAAGTGCAATTTTCTTCCCACGCTTCTTGTACAACTTTGCAAGTTTTCCTGCAGTAGTAGTTTTACCTGAACCAAATAGACCAACTAACATAAGTTTTGTTGGTTTTGTTTCAGTTGGAATTTCTTTGAATTCTTTTCCTAAAAGATTAGTTAATTCCTCATAAACAATGTTGACAGTGTGTTCTCTAGCAGTCAATCCGCCAGCTACTTTTTCCTTAAGTGCTCGCTTTTCAATATTTTTTGCTATATTTCGAGCAAGTTCAATTGAAACGTCTGCTGAAATCAATGATTTCTTGATTTCTGAGCAGAGTTCAGCTACTGCTTCTTTGTCAACTTTACCTGAAGTCAGCTTTTTCAGAGCGTTTTTCAGGGAGTCAGATAACTTATCTAAGACCATGTTTATCTCGGATTTTGGGGCTTTTTAAGCGTTTAGATTATAAAATTTGTTTAATTATGTCGTCAGCATTGAATTCTTTCAAATCCTTGTACTCCTGACCAGTTCCTAAAAATAAAATAGGTTTTCCAGTTTCGTGCGCTACTGAAATTATTGCACCACCTCTTTCATCAGCATCTGCCTTTGTTAGAATTACTCCTTCGATGCCAATCTTTTCTCCAAAGAGTTTTGCTTGGTCAACTGCGTCATTTCCAGTTAGCGAATCTACAACTAGAATTGTAAAATCTGGTTTTGAGACTCTTTTTACCTTTTCAAGTTCTCGCATTAAGTCTTCATTTGCGTGGCTTCGTCCAGCAGTATCTATTAAAACGTAATCTAATTTCTTTGCCTTTGCATGTTCAATTGCGTCGAACGCAACTGCTGCAGAATCAGAACCATAACTATGTTTTATTAAATTGATTTTAAGTTTCTCAGCGTGTGCTTGAATTTGTTCAATTGCTGCTGCTCGAAAAGTATCTCCTGCAGCCATTACAACTTTCTTCTTTTTCTTTTGAAGCTGTGATGCAAGTTTTGCAAGAGTGGTTGTTTTACCAACTCCATTAACTCCGACAAACATTATTTTGATTGGTTTGTCACCTTTGTAAATGTCAATTGCTTCCGCTGAAAGAATTTCTTTTAATTTTTCCTCAAGAGTTTTCTTCAGTTCTTTTGGTTTTGAATTTTTTATTGTTTCCTTCAATTCTTCAGTTACGGAATAAGCAACATTATTTGTCAACAATTCTTCTTCAAGCTCTTCTAGAATTTTTTTGAGTTTAGATTTTTCTAAATTCTTAACAACATTTAATTTTGACACAAAAGAAGGTTTCTTTTCTTTCTTTGCTACAGGTTTTTTTGTTTCCTTTTCTACATTTTTTCTTACTTTTGAAAAAACAGATTTTAGACGTCCTAACATATTTTACCTCTAATTATGAGTTTAAATTACTTGTTTTCCTGTATAATTTCTTTTTGTATATTTGTTTGGAGTTCAATAATCCTTGATTGAAGTTTGTTTAAGTTCTCAATAGTTTCCTTTTCTACTTTTTCCAGATTTTCTTTTTGAACCTTTACAAGTTTTTGAATTTCAGACTTACTTTTTTCTACAAAGTTTCCTGCACCCACATTTACCATAAATTTCAATTCTTCAGTAATCTTTACGTTGTAATAAATTCCTGCACCGAGCGGAGTAAGTACTTTCTTATCTTTCTCAAGATTCTTTATTGTTTCAACTAAATGTTCCACTTCCATTTTTTGTTTCTGAAAATGTTGTAAATCTGCTTGAAGTTTCTGCATTTGCTGCTGAATCATCTGAAATTCCATTTGTTCATTCATTTTATTTACCAATAAATCCTAGGCTTTCGTCAATTCTACCGATTTCAAAACCAGATGAATTGCTACTTGCTAGGAATCCGTTTGAGTTTGCGATTACACCAGAGCTCACAATTGAACTTCCCGTACTAACTGTTCCAATTCCAACTTCAATTTTTAATAATTTCTCAAGTTCCTTTACACTTGGATCTGAAGTTATTGATCCGAACATTCCACCTTTGTTTGTTAGAATTCCATATGCTCCTGGAACGTTGCTCTCTGCGATTTTGATTTTCTTAACTTTAACATTTAATTCAGTTGCAAGTTTCTTTGCTTCAGCGTCTGAAAAGTCATCACTAATAATTGCATGTTTATCATTTACTAGAATCGTATTACCTAATGCGGTATTAATGGTCTTGAATTTTTTAACTTTAACAATTCCTTTCAATTGTTTTTTTATTGATTCTAATTCTTCATCAAAAATTATTTCTGGAACTAATAATACATTTTTATTTGCAACACAAAATATTCCTGCGAAGGGTGTTCCATAAATCTTAGAAGTAATTACTGGAACTTGAAGAACTTCTTTCAATAGTTCTGTTTGCTTCTTGTTCAATTTTTCTCCTAGAAGAACAAAAGAATCTGTTGCTACTGCGTACAGACCGATGTTTGGATCTCCTTTAAAATTTGTTTTGTCTACGTGAACCATTTATTCCTTCTTTTTAGATTTAGTTGAGGATGATTTGGTTTTAGTTTTTGTTTCGGAAGTTTTCTTTGCCACAGGTTTTTTTACCGGTGCTTTTTTGGTTGTAGTTTTTGGTTTTGTTTCTTTCTTTGCTACCGTTTTCTTCACTGGCTTTTCTTCCTTTTTCTCTTCGACTTTTGCTGGAAGTTCTGCTGGTTGTTTTTCTTCCTTCTTTGCTTTTCGAGGAAGTTCTGAAAGCTCGACTAATACATAATCGTCTTCCTTCTTTACGTCAACTCTAACTCGTGAGGGAGGGTTTTTGGCTCCTCGCTTCCAAATTGCTTCGTTAAGCCATCTGCCAACTTTGACATCTTCGGCTTTTGCGTGTTGAACTACAAAACTTCTGACTGTGTTTACTGCCTTTTCAGCTCTTCGCCATCGTGCAGTCTTAAGAAATTCCTTTCTCAAAGGAATTGTGTATGTCCGTGTTTCTCCAGCCTTCATCATTTTTATCCTCGTTGAATGTTACCTTTCCGCCATCTTCGTTTCTTTGATGTTGCTGCGGAAGGATGAACTCTTCGACCTACTCCGAATTTCTTTGGAATAATCCAGAAAGGTGCCCATCTAGTTTGGCGACCTGCTGTAATTAATCGATTTTTTCTGCCGGAAGGTTTTCTTGAACTCATTTTGCTTTCCTCATTTGAACTGCAGTTTTGTCAAGTAGAGATTGTCCTTTTGGTGAGATAATTCTACCTTTGTTTACAGTTTGTGATTGTTGAACTAAACCAGCTGTTTCAAGCTGTTGTGTAATTTTTCTTAGAATATTTCCTGAAGCCTTTGTAAATTTAGAAGGTTTTCGTCCACGGTTTTTGCTTCCACCATATCGAGAACGCATTTTTGAAACGCCCACTGGGCCATGATTATAAATATTTTTTAGAACTGATGCAGCCCTAATGTGCCACCAATCTGGATTTGCAGGAGGTCGCATTCTGTGGTTTCCACTCTTAACGAATTTTGACCATTCTGGAGGCGAGATTTCTTTAATTTTCTTGAGTTCTCCAGCTAGTGCGTTAATTGCTTTTTCCGGGTTGATATCATTGACTGATGCCATGTTTATCAACAGGATATCAGTTTTAAAAACCTTTTGATAAGAGTCCAGCGATGATGAAAATAAGTGCTTGTGTGCTTGCTTGTTTCAGTGCAATTCGAGGGTTTTGGTTGGTCGTGTTCAAAGAGGAGTAAATTAACAATATTGCAAAGATAGTTAGCAAAATTGTGTTTGAAGGATTTGGTCCAATTGAGATTCCTGCTAGCGTTGCAATAATATATCTAAATCTTCCAAACTCTTGCTTGGTTTTGTTTCTAAACCAAACGAATTCAGATCTCGCAATTCTATTGAGTAAGAATCCTAAGAAATATGCGGTTGAAATTAATAGGATGATTATTAGTCCATTTAGCATATTTTTTATAGGAGACGTAAATTTAAAACAATAATGAAATTGAAAGATTCAGAACATGTTTATTCTCCTCGCGAGGATTCAAACTTGTTACAACGCGTTGTTGAAGACTACATGAAAAAGTTCAAACCTACTCGAGTTTTGGACGTGGGAACGGGTTCAGGAATTCAAGCAATAACTGCGAAGAAAGCTTATGCAAATGCTGAAGTATTTGGCGCAGATATTAATCCAATGGCAATTGATTTAGCTACTGAAAATGCTAAACTTAATTCTGTTGAGATTAAGTTTCTTGTTTCTGATTTATTTGAACGATTTCAAGACCAGAAGTTTGATTTGATTATTTTTAATGCTCCCTATTTACCACCAGAACCTCCGCTTGATCCAATTTGGAGTGGCGGAGAGAAATTTATTATGAAATTTATTAAATTGGCACGAGAGCATTTAACTCCCAATGGAAATATTTTATTTGTTTATTCTTCAAAATCTCCAGTTAAATTCAAACATAAAATCGTTGCTGAAGAGAAAGTATTTTTTGAAACACTCTATGTTGCTGAGGCGTGATAAGGTTTATATTAAACCTGTGTCTTCTTGAGTCAAGAAGACGGGGCTAACCTTGTGAATCACTTAAAGTTAAGTTTCAACTCTCGCGAGTGAAGCTATAAAGAGTGATACGGGCAATAAGGGCAACTGTTAGTAGCTTGAGACGACGATTGGGATAATAGGCCGCGATATGCGAACCCTTTTCGATTCGTTTGATCCCTCACTAACATCTCTTAATGTCAGAAGGGGCTATTGACCGAGCTGTTTGAGCTGAAGAATTCATTAAGAATTCATTCAGGAGGGCAACACTTTGGCCGTGGACCTTTTCCGCACGGGCCTATACGTCTTCTAAATTTTTGAGTTTCGCGCGGTTTTTAAGTTTTAATACTATGAACATAGTCCCATGTTAAGCGCATATGTATTAATAAAAACTCAAGCAGGTCAAGAGAAAGACGTTCTTGAAACATTAAATTCAGATGAAAGTATTGTGGACGTAAGTATTGTTTATGGACAATATGATTTGATCGCAAAAGTTTTCCTGAATGATATGATTGATTTACCAACATTTATCATGGAAACAATTAGACCAATTAAAGGGATTACAGAAACTTCTACTTTGCTTGCGGCTTACGACCCTTCGAGTGCTTAATGACTACATTTTTCATTAAGTAAGAATTTGGAATCATCATTGTGTTTTTGCTATCCATTGCAATATATGTGTCTAGCAAATCTATCTTTGTAACTTTTCCATTAAAATCTTTGAATTTTATGAAATCACCTTTCTTGATTTTTTTAGTCCCAATTAAATAAAGTCCTGCGAAAATATTGGGCATGAAGTCTCTTAGCGCTAAAGTGAATGAAATTAACAAAACTCCGCCGAAGATTATCAAAATAAAATTCATAATTGAAATTGCAACACCTATTTGTATTAATGCTGCAACTACTGCAACACCAATAATTGAATATTTTACAAAATTTTCTGCAAGCTTTTGGGGTTTGGTTTTAATTCCGAGTGCTTTTCTTAAATTTCCATTTAAGTTTGCCTTTCTTATTGCTTTACTTGTCAATTTTCCAAGAATTCTTCCTAACAACACGCCCGTTACAATTATCAAAAGTGCTGAACCAAAAGTTGCCAGAATATAGAGTGAAACGTTGTATATCAACGTAAGTATTTCATTCATTGCTCGTTAAGTCCAATTTTTGGTAATTTAAAGGTTTTGTTTCTGTCAAATAGCTAAGCTATTAAATCACGGTTTTCAGAATTAAATATGCCAATGAATGTCGGGTTTGAGTATGTTAATGCTGAACAAGAATACAACGAAGCTAAAACAACTGCTGAAAAAGTTAAGGCTTTGAAAAAGATGTTGTCAATGATTCCTAAGCACAAGGGAACAGAAAAACAACAAGCTCAGATTAAAAAACAAATTAAAAAACTTCAAGAACAGGCAGAGTTTGAAAAGAAACAAGGAAAAGGCGCAAAATCTTTTACGATTAAGAAAGAAGGTGCTGGGCAAGTTGCAATTTTTGGAAAGACAAATACTGGAAAATCAACTCTTTTGAAAATGCTTTCTGGAAAGAATGTAAAGATTGCTGAATATGAATATACAACTTCTGAACCAGTGCACAAAATGATTACTTTTGAGAATGTCAAACTTCAAGGAATTGAAATTCCAGGAATATACGAAGGATTTTACGACAGCAAAAATGGTCGTCAGTTTTTGAGCGTTGTTCGTAATGCTGAGGTTGCAATTGTGCTTGCAGATAGTAAAGCAGATTTTGATATGATTTCTACTGAACTTGAAAAAGCAAGTATTATTTTAACCAAGACTCGTGAAAGATCAGAAGGTTTTGAAGTGAGAATTCCTTATATCAAATTATCAAAGAATAAATTTTCAACAGAAGTAATTCCAAAGCTTTGGAAAAAGATGAACAAGATTAGAGTTCAGACAAAGACTGATGGAAAGATTGCTCCGAACCCAATTGTACTTCCAAAAAATTCAACAGTTGAAGAAGTTGCACGAATGATTCACCAAGATTTTGTTCGAAAGTTTAGGTATGCTAAAATTGAAGGACCAAGTGCTAAATTCAAAGGCCAGCAAGTTGGTCTTGAACACAAATGTAAGGACGGAGATATTGTTGAGGTTTTTGTAAAATGAAAGCAAAAGGATCGAATGCTGAAAGAGAACTTGTTGCTAAATTTTGGGGCGAGGGATTTGCTTCAATTCGAGTTGCAGGTTCAGGATCTTCCCGTTTCCCATGCCCTGATGTTTTAGCAAGTAATGGTCAACGAACTATCGCTGTTGAAGCAAAGGCCACCAAGAAAGATGTTCAATATTTCAGAGAAAAACAAATTACTGAGTTGATTGAATTCTCAAGAAAGTTTGGATCCGAACCGATTCTGGCAGTTAAGTTTTCATCTCGCTGGGCATTTTTTGAATTATTCAAATTGAGACAAACTCCAAATGGAGACTATGCAGTTTCTAAAAAAGATGTTGAAGAATTAGGGATAACTTTTGATGAATTAATTTCCACCTAGAAAATCAGCAATTTCATCTGCTGTTTGTTTTTCACCAACAAATAATAGTGTAAGAATTAATATCAATGCAAAAATTGTTGGAGATGCGATTAAATAAGTCCAAGCCACATAACCCGTTCCCTGAACTGCTTGGTAAAAAACATAAGACATGTAAGTGAACAGAGATAAAATTGAAGCACCCAACAGAATAACCGTTGAGTAAACTACTTTGCTATTTTTCAGAACAGTTTCTTTTATGCTCATGAAATTCTCCCCAAATCTTTGAAGAATGCTGATGCGATAGATAAGATTATTGGTCCAAGAATTACTCCAATTAATCCAAGCATACTCAATCCTCCGAAGACTCCAATGAAAATTATTAGTGGATGAATGTTTGCTTTTCTTCCAAGCAATAAAGGTCGTGCAGCATAATCAAGAATGCTTCCAAGAACGAATCCGTAAACCAGTAACCCAATTCCTACAGTCATGTTTCCACTAAAGACCAGATATGCACCCACTGGACCATATAGGAAATAAGGTCCAACGATCGGTAGCAATGAAAGTAATCCGGCCAATGCTCCGGCAAGGAAAGGATATTCTAATCCGAAAATTGCAAATCCAACTCCTGCAATTATTGCTTGAATTATTCCAATCAATAAAGTTACATGTACGAAGGCATCAACGTTTTGTCTGATGTGATTAATAATTTGCATTTTCTTTCTTCGAGGGATTGGTAACGTTGCCTCTAACCAATTAGTAAATCTTTCTCCGTCACGTAGGAAATAGAATAAAGAAATAAAGAATATGAAGCTTGCAATAAATAAGCTCGGGATTTTTGAAACCAGATTTGATAATGCAGTGATGATATTTGTTGCCATAAAACCAACTATTTCTTGCATATTTGGTCCCAGAGCACCCGATGTGCCTGCAACCCCTAAATAAATCCTCCAAACTTCATTTCTAGTGAAGGTAATACCGTAGTTTATAATAACTAACAGCAGTGCAGCAAAGAAAGCACAAATTGTGATCGCAGATAGATTTCCACCAAGCCTTTCTTTAAGTTTCAAATATGCAGGATATGAAAAATATGCGAGAATTGCCGCAAAAAGTAGTGGTGTAACAAAGTTCCAAGCCACGAAAACAGCTAAGATTGCTACGAAAACGGTTAGTCCCAATTCAGCAAGCTTGTTATCACTAATGCTCATGTTTTTATAGCGCCTTTAGAATTTATATAAGTTCTGTTAATTCTGATAAATCTGTTACAATTATATCAGGATATTCTTTTAGAAGGTCTTTGTAAGTTCTTGTTCCAACAACTGCAATGGCCATTACATTATAATTTTTTGCCATTTGGATATCAGTTTCAGTGTCTCCAACAACTGCTTTGATTTTTGAGCCTAATGCTTTCTCTAATTTCTTTAGAGGTTCAGTACTTGGTTTACGATGCGTTACATTGTCCATACCAACGATTGCTTTGAAGAATCTTGGATTAATTTCTAACTTCTGAAGAGTTTCTACGATTGTTTTATGTTCTGCGTTTGAAGCAATTGCCAAAGTATATTTTTTGTTAAGCGCAGTCAAAGTTTTTACAATGTTGGGTTTTGCTGTCGCCTTTGTTATATCCAATAATTTGCTTTGATCTTCTGCGATTTTTTGAATTTTTCTTTGTCCAAGAGAAGGATAGATTTTATGGATAATTGTTTCTCTAAATTTTCCAAGATGTCGTTTTATGGTTCTCGCTGGAACTTTGTAAAGATTGTTTCTGGTAAAAGATTCATTATATGCATCAACTATTTCTTTAGCTGAATCGACGAGCGTTCCATCGAAGTCAAATACAATAATTTCCTTTTTTTTGAGTTTTACCATTTTTATGCTTGAAATTTATATCTCAATTTAGCAATTATACCTTTTAGTCCATTTAACTTTTTGCCCGCTGGACTAGACGATGAAATTAGATTTACGATCCCCCCGCCACTTTCAACATGTTCGATTAATTCTTTGATTTCTTCAGAACCATCAAGTCTAGAATCTGAAATTAAAATTGATTCAACTGCTCCGGCTTCTGCGGCAGCCTTTGTGTTTGAAATTCCATAAATTATTAATTCTGAATTTTTTGCAATCAATTGAAGTGCTTCATTAACTAGATCTTCTTCGCGACTCAGTTGACTATTTTTTATAATTTTATCAAGTGCATTTCCACTAATTAATTCACGAATTCCTTCTTCACCACCAGATGAAACATCTTCAAGCTTGACTTTTGCGGCAGTTTCTGGGAAATCTTCAATTAGTTGTTTTTTTACAATTTCTTTCCAGAATAAAGGACTACCCAATATTATTACTTCAACTTTTTTGTCATTGAATTTATCATTAATTTCTCTTGCAACTCGTTGGATATCTTTGTAACCTTGATTTTTTTGTTCTTCATAGCGCTTCTTTGATAGACGGAGAGAAATATTGCCGAGCTTAGTATATCCTGCTGCAGTTATGTGTGCAAAACTTGCTTGTTCATCATCCAAAACACAAACTAATGCCTTTGGAGCTTTTGATGCCGCTTCAGCGTCCTTCACTATTTGAATTTGATATTGTTTCCATTTATTTTTTTGTACTTCGAGTTCCGTGCCCATTCCAATTTCAATTGAATGTGCAGAGTGTAAAGCTATACCTTCGATTTCATTTTCAACAGTACCGTGGACTCTCAAGAAACGGTCAAAGTCCAATTTTGTGACCTTTACAGTGATTCTAAAGCTTTTTTTCACTGATTTTTGTCTTCCAGACGCCTCCCCTACCTTTACTTTCCGATAAGTCAGGCCCCGAACCATATCTCCGGGCTCAATGATTTGTTTTAGAAATAGTAGATCATCAAGACTATCAATTCGAAGATTCAATTTATGGTTTTTGAGGTCTAAGCGTTGTACTATCATACGTTTTTGAACAAAAACTATATATTAAAAGCTTGTTAGTCCATATCATGTCCATTGGCCGAAAAGGGAAGACCGAAGTTAGCCCTACGGGAGCTGTATTGCTCTTAATTATACTTGCAGGTTTTTTGTTATTTATTCTATCTTTACCTCAAGCAGATCGAGATGATATTTTGGATCAATTAGAGTCTGCAACTTCAGAAGTACTTTTTGAAGAAACTCCTGGAGCTGTAGAAACTGCTACGGGTTCCAGTAGCACAACGCGGTACAATCTTGCAAACTTTAAACTAGACTCCGAAATGAGTTCCAGTGATACTGTTTTAGTTAGCAGTTTAGAACTATCTTCGACAGTTTTTAGCGATGATAGCAATATTTATTCATTTGTTCCAGAGTGGACCGTAGATACAATTGGAATGAGTTTCAGCACCTTTATTCAAAATTATGTGGGCAATGGACAGATTGTTATTTTGTTAAATGGTGCAGAAGTATATTCAGGAACACCGATTGTTGGAAATGTATTACGAGTAAATTTACCAGCTTCAGGAATGTTTCAAGGAACTAACACTTTGGAGATAGTATTAGATAAACAAGGTGCTAATATTTTCAGTTCCACAAAACTTGGGCTAACTGAAGTGTCGCTCAGAACCGATTCAGTTGGAAAGGACTTAGTTAGCAATTTTAACTTTGATATTGATCGAGGAGAATTAGTTTCAGGAACTTATACTGCAGTTATTAGAAAATCAGGTGCATCAGTTCCACTTCAGATTGAGCTCAATGACGAAAATATTTATTCCGAAGTTCCACTATCAACAATTTTGACTGTTCCAATTTCAGCAGATCTGTTTAATAGCGGAGATAATTTATTATCTTTCAGTATCGGTGAAGGCGTATCTTATGAAGTACTTTATTCAGATTTGATTGTTAAATCTCGTTCTGTTGAGAGTGCTGATGAATATTTCTTCAGAATTGATCGAAGTCAGGCCAGAAGAATAATTAATGGCCGGGCAGATTGTCTTCTTGAAATCTTTAAAGAAGGAGGCGTATCTGATGAAGTTGTTGTTGATTTGAATGGATTTGTAAGTACACACTCAATTCGCGCAGGAAGGGTTTCATTCGAAGTTTGTGACAATCTAATTTATGGAGGAAATACAATTTCATTCGCTTCCGACGAGGAATTAACTCTAAGTTCGGCGAGATTGAGTTTGGTTTAATATGGCAGAGTCTACGGGTACGACACCTGACGATAAGAAATGGTTTGGTATCGGAAGCGCACCGAAGTCTATTTTCAAAGCCGGAATATATACTTTAGTAATTTTCTTCTTTGCAGTTATCGGTTATAATTTCGGAGCACCATTAATTTGGTTTACTTATGTAGCAAACTTTTTTTGGGAAGTATTCAATTTGATTGCTGGATGGATTGGTGTTCCAGGCATTTCTCCATTTTTCCTTGATTACGCATATGTTGCAGTAAAGAACGGTTCTGGATTTATTCTTAATGGTGTGTTTGGTTGGTGGCTTGTTCGAAACTTTGTTAGTGGAACTGATAAAAAATCCAGTGCTAAAAACTTAACAAGCAACTTGTTTAATGTTTTCATAATTTTTCCATTGATTTGGATTTTTTTGAGTTTAGTTATTACGACCGTTTATACAGGTTACATTCCCTTTGCAGATACAACAATAAGTCCTTCGGTTTGTGATATTCAAAATTCTGTTCAAGTCTCTTTGGGATTGAGTTCAGTATCTTGTGATATATCTTCAATAACTGCAGCCATTGAAAGACAAGAAGAAGAGGCAGAATTTGCGGCAGCGACAGGAACGGGAATTTTGGGGCGAATATTCTCTCCAATTATTGATGCAACTGGTGCTGGAAGAGTATTCAAATCACAAGACGTAGTAGATGAGAGAGTTATTAATTCAGACGCAGGATCTACATTATCTGATTTGCGCGCCCCGAAATTGAGTTACACCGCAAATAACCGTGTTGCAGAAGATATTAAGATATTGGCAAATATTGATGCCAAGAATTTATTCTTAAATCAACCAGGAAATTCTAAGATTGAAGTCAAGATTGGTCCAAGCATTTCAGATTCTCAATGTAAATGTACCGGATTTAGTTGTTTAGCTGAGGAGATAAATGATCCATTCTATGCGCTTGACCCGTTAGAAGATAATCCGCTCGAATTTAATGTTGATAATGTTGAAGCTTGGTGTGGAGAAAAGTGGACGTGCGGAATTAGTGGAATCGCTGAAGATGACGTAGTTGCACCAAACACATTTAACTTAGGAAGCGGATTCCACCAAGAAATTACTTGCGTACGTCCCGGACTTTCATTAAGTGAAGAAATATTTGTTGATGAAACTACAGGTGATGTTAAATACGACGGACTTGGAAAACCATTCTATGTTGATGTAGATTTTTCATATGAGGGAACTGCTGCAGCAAATAAACAATTATTTGTAATTGATAAGAATGTTGCACGACAAGAAGAAGATCCAATTACAGCATTAGATTTACAAGAATTCATAATTTCTAATTCTTACAATGATGGAAGAGTAACTTTGGGAATTGGAACCGATACTTTGTATGAATTTGTAACTCCAACTTATGATGAAGATTTCTCTTCAGATGTTCTTGAGCTTGGATTAAGTTTCAAAGTAAATAGATATCCTGGTGGTTATTCTGCAGAAGTAAGAAAAGTTACATTATGGGTCCAAGTACTTGATGATTCAATAGACTTTGTTTGTGGAAATGAAGGGTTACCAATAAAGAATGAGATTACGAATTATGAATGGAAAGTTCTAGATCCTTGCGAGATTGGTGAACGGAGCGGAAACTTCATTTATGAAGGACCTGATGAGACGGAAAGTTATCACAAGTTTGTTATAGATGCTGAAAACGCAGATGATCTCGGAGCAAGAACCGAATTGAATGTTGGAGAATTTGCTAATTATGATATAGATATGTTTATTCCTTCAGAAGTACTGGCCGGAGCCAGTTATCAAGGTATTTTGATAGAGTCTGAAGTTGAATATACTTATACTACGCGAGACGATGTATTAATTAGAGTGACACACGATGAATTTGTTGAAGATTGAAGGTGGAAAGTTGAACATAACATATAAAAATGAGGGGGGCTTCACTAGAACATGAAGAAGCTTCACGTATTTGTAATTATATTAATAGTATTTTTGAGCGGTTGTACTGCTGATGAATCGGCTGAGACTCCAACTGCAAATTATGTTGGATTGGTTACAAGCGTTTATGCAGATTCATTACCAAGCACTTTATACGAAGGAGACCAACTATTTTTACAATTACAAGTTGAAAACCAAGGAGATTATGATGTTGAAAGTGGCAATTATTGGATGAACATAAAAGGAATTAATCCTGATGCCTTTAAAGGATTAGTTGAGGACGATTTGACAAAGACTTCCGGCACAAAGTTATTTTCATTAGGAGACTTTGGTAATGATACTATTGTTCGAGGTCAAGAAGTATTTACAATTGGGAATACTTTCATGTATTGTAACGACATTGATAATGATTTGAGTTTAAATCTTCATGCTAAATCTTGTTATGATTATGGAACAACTTCTGAGATTTCAGCGTGTTTCATAAAATCCACAGCTACAGGTGGTGACGAAGTTTGTTTAGTTTCAGAATTTAAACCTGTAACAAATAGTATTGCGCCTCTTGCAATTACTGAAATTGCTGAAAGTGTTGCGGGATCCTCAGCAGTTAGATTCAGAGTAAAGGTTGAAAATCTTGGAAAAGGAACAGTATTTGATAAATATGCTGAGACAGATATTCCAACAACTCTGAGTAAATGTGACACTTTAAGACGTGATCAAGAAAATGTAGTTTATATTGAGAGTATTACTTTGGATGGAAATCCAATGAATCTGGATTATGAAGGCGGTGTTGAGCAGTTAGATAATGGTAGAGATCGTTTCAGACTTGACTCAACAGGTGCTGGAAGATTCTCATTCACAACTATAACAACCGGACTTGATTTTGTAGGCAATGTTGAAATTAAATTGAGCTATGGTTACTCTGAAACAGATATTTTCAGAACTACAATTCAAGCTTTGTCAGATTTCCAACCAAGTTGTTCAAGCAGTGGCACGTCTACTAATGGCGGAGGCTCTGGAAATTCAGGTTCTAGTGAAACTATATAATCATGAATCTTCAAAAGTTGTTTTTTGTAGTATTGTTAATATTTGTTAGCGGATGCGTTCATGGAGCACAAACTACGTCAGGTGGAGACCTTGGAAGTGGTTTGATTGGAACCGACAAAGGTATTATTTTTGAAATGTCAGGACTTCCTCCAGCAATTAGTTCAAGTCAAGCCTTTGAATTAGAAGTTTCAGCAACTAATGCAGGTTCATATTCAGTAAACTCTGAAGATGTTAGAGTTTCTTTGAGCAACTCAAAATCCTTTGATTTTTTATTGAACGAAGATTTCCAACAAATAGTGAGTGGTGAAAACGGATTAACCAATAATAATATTTTACTCAAATCTTTGGACACAGACGTTCTTGGAGATTCGGCACTATTTTTGTTTGAAGAATTATCTTACAAAACTAAACCAACTCAAGATGTTCAAGTCCCACTAACTGTAGATACTTGTTATTATTATAATACTGTTGCTTCAGTGAATGTTTGTGTTGCAAAAGATACTTCAAGTGAAATTTGCAGTTCAAGAGAAGCCAAAACTGTTGTAAATCAAGGTGCACCAGTTAAAGTTTCAGGATTTGAACAAATAAGTAGTCTTGGTAATAGTAATATCATTACATCAAACATTAGAATTGATGTAGCGACAGTTGGAGACGGAAAGTTTGAATCTTATTCAACCGGTAATCCTGATAAAACACTTTCCTGTACTCATCCTTCAGATGACGTAAGATTAAATACCGTTCGATTGAAATCAATTAAGATTGGAAGTCAGGAAACAATTACTGGAGAAAATATTGTTGATATTTGTGGAACTGATTTAATTAATCTTGATGAAGCAGGCAAAGGTTCAGTAAATTGTAATGGTGTTACTCTTTACAGCCAATATAGTGACTCCATTGGTGATTTCGAGGAAAGAATGGTAATCACTTTAGATTATTTAAATTCAGATAGTATTACTGGAAACTTGAATGTTCTTGCACTTTGAAAGTGCTTATAACTTTTGTTTGAGAAAGTAGTATATGTACTCACTTGAAAATCTTCCTAACTGTAATTTGTGTACTGAGCTCTCTTTAACTAGAACTCAAGTTGTTGTTGGAGATGGATTTACTGATGGACCCAAAATTGTTTTTGTTGGTGAAGCTCCTGGAGCAAATGAAGATATTCAAGGCAAACCTTTTGTTGGTAGATCGGGACAAATATTACGTAAAACTCTTGAAGCTCTAGGGTTCTCTGAAAAAGACTACTATATTACAAATGTTGTAAAATGTCGTCCACCTGAGAATCGCGATCCAAAGTTGGAAGAAGCTAAGAATTGTTTTCCTTATTTACAAATGCAATTAGAAAAATTCAATCCACGAATTATTTGTTCTCTTGGTGCTCACGCTACTAAATATTTAATCTCAAATGGAGATTTTGAAAATGTAAATAAAAAAACTATTTCTGAGAATCGAGGAAATATTGTAGATATTAAACTTGGTGGAAAATCTTACAAGTTAATGCCTTGCTATCATCCGGCTGCAACAATTTACAATCAAAAATTGAGAGATACCTTTGTTGGAGATTTGAAAAAACTCAAAGAGATTGCTTACCCAATATAACTCATGTCTCCAGCTTTTCCAGACATTCGTTTTACTGTTTTTGTTAGAACTTTATTTCCTTTTTCTCGTTCTTTTTCTTCTTGAACAATTTCTTCATCCAATTCTTTCAGATCAATATCTAAGCCGAGTAAGTCTTTCAGAACTTTAAGTAGTTCTTTTGCTTCTTTCAATCCAATATGGAATTGATGACCAAAAGTTTCAACAATTAATCCAACACCTTCAATATCATTTAGTTTTCCAATTCCAAGAAGTAATCCTGTTGCACCAACAATTGCGTCTGCCTTTGTTTTATTGAAAATTATTCCTTCACTTCGTTTACTAAATTCTGCCTTTATTTCTTTAGATGTTGCAGCTCCGTAAATTTTTGGATTCTTTGGTTCAGACATAGTTCCAATTCCTCCAAGCGTAATCATTTCTTTACAACCTAATTTTTTAATCGTTTCAACGATCAGATTGCTAAATTGATAACTTGCTTCTTCATCAACTGGTTGAACATCGCCAGCAAGTAGAAGTAAATCTTTATCTCCTACCTTTACTGAGTAAATTTTTACAACTGGCATTTCAACCAAATTGCTATCATTTACAAATACTGAGTGTGGAAAACTTGTTGAATATATTTCGCAAACTGGAGTCGGTTCAAATTTATCAATTAGAAAATCTACTGCAATCTTACCAACATTACCTACACCGGGAAGACCCTCAATTAAGATAGGATTTTTCAATTTTGGTGAATTTATTTTTTTAACTAAATATCGTTCCATTATTTTATCTCCACAGATTCAATCGTTCCCTTTTCTTTATTTAATTGTTTAGATAAAGAATCGAATAGCTCTTCTACAATTTTACTTGCACCTTTTCTATCCGGATGTTTAAATTCAAAACGGTATATTGGCGCACCAATATATTTTACAGTCAATTCACCTTCTTTTTCTTCGGCAAACTTAATTGCATCTTTGACTGTTTTTTTGATGATTTCTAGACCATTTGGAGATTTAGATTCCATTGTAACTTTGAATTTTAGATTTGCTGTTTTTATCTTAATTCTTCCTTGAACAACCGAGATTAAACTTTCTTTTAGTTTTTTGTCTAACTTTAATTCATTTAGTAAGGCGTTGTCAGATATTACTTCTGAAAAGAACGGGAAAATTAAACCATATTTATCCAACAGTGGT
This sequence comes from Nanobdellota archaeon, assembly GCA_014240455.1. Lineage (GTDB taxonomy): Archaea > Nanobdellota > Nanobdellia > UBA10117 > ARS21 > JAAZWY01. The sequence goes on from JAAZWY010000001.1 coordinate 75,900, forward strand.
TTCCCTATTTTTGCAAATGCTTTGTCATAATCAACATCAGCTTGTTTTGCTGCAAAACTAATTATTTCGTCAGCAATTTTTTCATTTTTCCATTCAGTCTCTTTGGTACGCTCTTGCGATGCCCCAACTTTACGGATAGAAAGGTCAATACCTGAGGGTCCTGATTTGATTACCTTACCAACAATTTTTCGACCTATTTTAAAGAAAACCTTTAGAGTTCTAACTTGTTTCCGATGCATTTCTGAAGTATTTAGAACTGCTTTCAAATCCTTATATTCGTCCAAAGTTAACTCAACTTTGTGAAATGAAACGCCATCTACAGTAGCGATTACAAAATCTCCAACTTCTGGTAGTCCCTCTCTTAAATACATGAGTGTGATTACAGTTCCTTAATTACTTTAGCAATTAATTTAGCCTTACCACCTGTTGACTTTGCTAGAATTTCTTTACAGACTGAGCAAGTTACATCACCAGCTGCCTTTTCGAAGACAATTTGTTCATTCTTACATTTAGAACACTTAACCTTCAGGAACTTTGATTCAGTTACTTTTAAATTTGCCATTATACTTGTGTTGCCTTTTTCAGTCTACCATATGACCGTGGTTGAGACTTACCACATTTTTCGCAAGTTAATAGGAATGTTGGCTTTGAAGTTTGTTTGTGTTTTGTAGCTGCTTTAGCTCTTGGCATTCCACCATATCCTGCCATAATCTTGAAAACTCTTCGAGCTCCTTTATTCAGTGCGTTTTTCTTTGTCTTCGGACGTGGTTTGTTTTTCATCAGTTTCATTGTGTGTTCCTGATGCTTTCTGCAATCCTTTGCCGGACAATACGTTCGAACTGTTTTTGGGAATTTCATTGTTTTGTATAACTTCTGAAGCGTTTATAACTCCTTCGGTATCGCTGCTTGCTGGTGTTGCGAATGTTATCTCGTCAGTAATTTTACTTGGTTTTTGTGAATCTAAAAGTTTGATTACTTCTTTCGGCAGTTTAACTTTATCACCGGCAGTGAAAGGCCCATATTTTTGCATATTTGGTCCATAAAATTCTGGAATATTGCTTGTAATTGTATATTCTTCTAGCTCTGACTCATTTTCTTTATTTTTTTCAACCTGTTCGCTAATTGCTTCTTTCAATTCCTTTTTTGCAGTTTTTTGTCCCTCTTTGAAATGTGTTTTTATGTCAATATCTTCTCTAAGTTTCAATTTTTGCATTATTTTACTTGGATAATTACCGTCATTGTCAATTGTTCCAGTAAATCCCTTTCTAAATCTCTTTATAATAAATATTAATTGGTCATACAACTCTTCTTCAATTTCGAGCATATTACTTGTATCTCTAATTGAATTTTCTACTCGGCTATTGAAAACTGCCCTGTTAATTAATTTCCGTTCTCGTCTTTCAAGTAAATCTTTTATGACTCTGCTTGCATTTACAACTTCAATTTGCACTTTTGCACGATTGTGTGTTGCGAATAAATTTGTTGATTGATTCTGACCTTGAGTTGCTTTCTCTTTTTCCCTGAAGTATTCTTTGATTTTTCTAAGATCTTCTTTTGTCAATTCTTGTAAATCTGATGAGAATTTCTCATTTCTAGAGATTTCATATATATCCTCATAATTAAAGGTCTCGACCATCGATTAAATTTCTAGTTCAGATTTAAGTATATTGTTATGATTGAGTGGAAGATTTCTTTTTCTTAGGTTTTCCAACTTTTACACTTACATAAGTTAGTGGATTCTTGATTTTTTTACATGTTGAGTCAGGAGAACAAACTCCAAGACCAATGTAATATTCTTTACAATTTGGTGGAGGAATTGTTTTTCCTTGTCGACTGTGCCAGATTAATTGACTTCGAATGTATCCTTTCTTTAGCGGCGGTGAGTTCTTCTTATTCCATTCATATACTTTATCCTCGAGTTCTGCCCAATCCATGTCAAAATTCTTGTAGAAATTTATTAATGCCAATAGTGCTCGCTTTCTCCCATCTTCTAATCCGTTATGAATTTTTTTCATACAAGGCGGAAATAAATCTTCATTTAATTCTAACTTTATATGTTCATAAGAACGTTTGAAAGTTCTAGTTTCTTGTTCTTCAATTTCTGCTACAGTAATTCCTGCGAAAAGTTTTTTTGCCTCTCCGACTTCTGCTTGATCTCTTTTGAAGAAATACTTAGTCTCTTTTACGTTTTCTAGTTTTGCAAATTCTTTTTTGAAAGATGAAAGTTCCTCCGGTTCAATCACAATTGATGCTAATCCAGATTTCTCATGTAAACTATACGGGCTCCGAATTAAGTGTCTCGGACTTGCCATTGCCAAATCGATATCCATTAGTTTTAGATAATCAATTTTTCCATCTACTGTAATTTCTTCTCTAGATTTTTCAGTCTTTTTTAGAAGCGCGTTGAAATCTTGCTCGTAATATTGCGGATTTGAATCGTTCAAATAGTCATTTAATTCGTTCTTTAATTTTGTGAGAAATCTTTCAAGTAAAATTGGAAACGATTTTGCAACTACGTATTTTCCCCGTAGGATTTTTTCTGGAAATGCTTCATGTGGAACTGAGATGTGCCAACCTTTATTTCCTGAAAACTTTAATCCAATTGAATTTACGCCATGACTTTTTAGATATTCAATTATTAGTTGAGCTGTTTTTACAGAGTAATCAAACCAGGGGCAATCTATATCAATAATTAAATCCCAACCTTCTCTTAATTCTTTAAGTTGCCCCTCAGTTGTTTCTGGAGAAAGTTTTAGTGGATCTGAGAAGTTTTCAACGGAAATATGGAATGAAGTTGTACCTCTTCTTGCGAATTCTTTTACGTCAGCAGGGAACTGCAATATTTGAGGTCTCTTTCCGAAACCGCCTTTGTTAAGTAAAACTGCCACTTCTTTGTTTTCAGCAGATTGAGCTATTGCTAAGGCGATATCTTGTCGAGAGTACCATCTGATAACGTCAGATTGCTTCATAGAATTTTCTGCGAGTTAAAGGTTATTAATTCTTCTTTAGTGAATAAGTAGTAAATTCTTTTCCACCAATTCTTTTTTCTGGAGGAATTAATTTGAATCCGAGAAGATTGTAAACAGATTTTTCAGTTTTTGTTGGAATCTGTTCGTTAGTTTTTCTGTTGAATACTCCCCATTCTGAAAGTTTGAAACCCTTTTTTATTGCAACCTTTCTCAGCATAACATTATGTTCAATGCTTCCAGTGAAATATTGTGCTGCAGCACCGTAGGATTCTGGCGGAACAACCCTGAGATCAATTTGTAGGACTCCGTCAAATAATATTGAACTCTTTGTTTCTCCCTTTACAAGAGTTCTTACTGCTTCAGGCATTTTTGTGAAGAAATTCATTACTTGATTTGGTTTTGTAGACGATATCAGAATGTCGATATCTCCGATTGTTGGTTTTTTTCTTCTAAGTGACCCCATGTAATTTACTTTTTGAACTTCTTTTAATTTTTTCAGGCGGGAAACAACTTTCTTTGCAATTGGAAGCGCATCGCTTCTTGGAATTCTATTTTGAGATTTTTTCTTTCTTGTTAGATTGCTGAGAATTTCCGTTTCAGTTCTCTTTCCGAAACCCTCAAGTGCTTGAATTTTTCCTTTCTTTGCTGAAGATTTTAATTTGGCGATTGAGTTTATTCCAAGTTCTTGGTAAAGTCTTTTTACTTTCTTTGGACCCATTCCCGGAATTTGTAGAATGTCTAAAACGCCTTTTGAGATTTCTTTTGTTAAACTTTTGAATTTGTCAGATTTTCCTTTATGTTTGAGCATGTATTCAATATTTCCAGAAATGCCTTTTCCAACTCCATCAATTTCCATTATTGCTTTAATTCCACCTTGTTTGTAGAGTTGAGTTAGATCTTGAGATTCATCTTCAATAGATCTTGCTGCACGCCGGTAAGCGAGAGGTTCCCATCGAACATCCATAATTTCTAATAAGTTAGCAATTTGATACAATTTTTCTGCCACTTGTTTGTTTGTGACCATGTGGAGTTATTGTGTTGGATGTTAATTAAAGTTACCCCAAGGCTTTTAAACCAAGAATTTGAGCAAAGAATTATGAATCGAGTTGATTATCCCCACGTTCGGGAATGATTTTTCTAGCTCGAGTTCTAGTAAGTTTTTTAAACGGAACAATTCAGATATAGATAGTGGAGAAGGTGGGGTAGCTTGGTTATCCTCTCTGCCTGTGGCGCGGAGGACCCGTGTTCAAATCACGGCCTTCTCCCTTTTACTAAGTTTTAATAAGTTTGGAGGTATCTATTGATTATGCAAACGCCTAAAGGAACCAGGGATTATTTTGGTACTGATGCTAAGAAATTTGGGGCAATTGTCTCATCTTTCAAGAATGCGTTTGAAACGTTTGGTTTTGATAGAGTTAGCACTCCCAATTTTGAATATTCTAAACTTTTGAAAGGCAAATATGGTGAGGATGAAAAGTTGATTTATGAATTCAAAGATAGATCTGGAAGAGGTCTTGCTTTGAGATATGATTTGACGGTTCCACTTGCAAGAGTTGTTGGAAATACACAATTTCCTTTACCAGCCAAATTCTACAATATTGGTAAAGTGTTTAGATATGATAATCCTCAAAAAGGCCGTAAGCGAGAATTTGTTCAAGCAGACATAGATGTAGTTGGTTCTAATTCTGCTCTTTGTGATGCTGAATTAATTTCCTGTATGAGTTATGGATTTTATGGACTTAGAATTAAACCAATTTTCAGAGTAAACAATCGAATGGTTATGAATCAGATTTTTTCAGAATTAGGATATAAGAAGAAAGACTTTGTTACAATTCTTAGAGCAATAGATAAGTTGGATAAGATTGGAGTTGCTGGAGTTAAACGCGAACTCGAAGGAAAAGGATTGAATAAGGTTCCAAGATTATTGAAATTAATTAGAACTCGAGGTTCGTTAACTACTTTGAAATCTGCGATAAAAGGGTTAAATGTTGATTTAACTCCATTTGAAAGTTTGAGTTCAGATATAAGAAATTTGCAAATGAATCCTACTCGCGTTGAATTTGATCTGAGTTTAGCAAGAGGATTAGATTACTATACTGGCAATGTTTACGAAATTGATATTGGTCAGAAAATGAGTGTTGGAGGCGGAGGAAGATACGATTCTTTAGTTAGAAACCTTACTGGAAAAGATTTGACGGGTGTTGGAATCTCCATAGGAATTACTAGGTTGTTTGATTTGGTTTCTGATAAGATTAAAGTTAATGATTCAAAAGTCTCAGTTGTTGGAATTAATACCAACCCTTTAGAGATTGTCAATTCATTAAGAATCAACGGAATTGTAACTAATTATGATTTAAATTCTAGAAATCTAAGGAGTGCAATGAATTATGCAAACAAAACTGGTTCAAATTATGTAGTTCTTGTTGGTGAAAGAGAATTAAAGTCTAAGAAATTTGTGTTGAGAGATATGTCAAGTGGTAAAGAAGAAAAGTTGACTATCAATCAGATAATCTCAAAGTTTAAATAAAGTCTTTGACAATTATTTCTATGGCCAAAACTAAGCCGAAAGGACTTCTTCGAGCTAAACTTTCAAGTAAACAACCACATACTCATAAAGCTATAGGAAGAAGTGGAACTGTTGCAGCAGTTGATGCAACTTTTGATATTGATGAGATAATTAATTCTATAAAATTTTGGGCAGATCGTAATGCATACGTTGGTTTCAAGATTGAAGAATATACTGAAGAGATTCGTAAAGATGGTAAATATTACTATGAAGGGAAACTTACTTTTGGTCGTGACAGAGACTTTTATATGAGACAGAAATTTGAGATTAATTTTGCAATAAAGGGTGCCGAAAAAATTCAAGTTGAAGGACCGAATGGCGAAATTAGAAATTTAATGAAGGGAAAAATTGGATTCTCTACAAACACAGGATTGGATTTAGATTATGATAATGTGTTCAAAAGTTCTAAAGGACTTTGGGGTGCCTTACACCACATATTTTTTGAGTATATTTATTTCAGAACTTTTGAAGATCATAAATATGAGCATGGTGTCGATACAGGAAAAATTCATGCTTTACTAAAAGGTCAAGTTGATTCTTTCAAAAAATATAAGGAAGCTTAAAGCCACTTTTTTCTTTTGAAATATAAGAAAGTTAAGAATACTGATCCCGCCATTAATCCTAATGAAAATAAATATCCATATTCCCAATATAGTTCGGGCATGTTCCAAATTCCTGCATCAACTTTAAAATTCATACCATAAATGCTTGCTATTAAGGTAGGTAATAAAATAAAGGAACCAATGATTGTTAGCCGTTTCATTATGTGATTGATTTGATTTGAAACTTTTGAATTGTAGATTTCAATTGCGTTACTGATTATTTCTCTGTATATTTTAATACTGTCGCTTACTTGGATTAGATCTGTATGAATTTCAGTAATCTCGAATTTTTCTAGTTTGTTAAGATTAAATGCTTCAGGATGCATTGCCATGTGAGATATTACTTCTCGATTTCCAGTTAGTGCTTTGTTTAAATATATTAATTTTTTTCTAACTTTGAAGAAGTCTTTGATTAACTCCTTTGAACTATTTCGATGAATTCGTTCTTCAATTTTATCAATTTCATCTTCAATATCTTCTGCTCGTCTGTAAAAAACCTCATTAAGTTCTTCGACCAATCGAATAAATATTGTATGTTCAGAATTGGGAAGAGTATCTGAACTGTTAACGATATTTGTCACCATTTTACAAGTCTTTTCATGAATACTGATTAGCGTTTTACCTTTCAGAAATAACCCAATAGTTAGCATTTCATCAGATTTATTATCAGGAATATTCATTAGAACCATATTATATCCTTCTCTTGTTGCAATTCTTGATCGTTGACCTCGATCTATTGCTTGTTTGAAATCATTTCGACTTATTCCAAATTCAGATATTTTCTTGAAATCTTCAGTAGTTGCGTTATCTATGTGAATCCAACGAGGTTTAGTTTTTGTCTTGTCAGTTCCACGAACTAATTTACCATTTTTGAGTCCGAAGGTTTTTAACATCACTTTGTTTTGTCAATTATATTATAAAATACTAAGTTATAATTGAATAGTAGTGACTAATTAAGGTAGATTCCAGGTTTACCGAATTTTGCCTTAGATGCTTTGTTATCTGGATCGATTTTGTTCTCATCATTTGAAGCAAAGACTTGCACCTTTGTGTTGAAGATTCCTGAAAGGAAAGATTCAGCTTCTTTGTATTTCTTCAGTTCTGGAGGAATTACATATATGTAAATGGTTTTTGCGGATTTCTTGTTTGTAATCTGAAGAATTTGATTTATATCAGACATTGTTTTTTGGATTGTTTTTTCAGCTTCTTCGATTTCTTTGTTTATCTTATTCTTCTTGAATTTTGGCCAAGTGCTTGTTGATACGAAACCTGGTCCTTTGAATTTTTCCCACAATTCTTCTGCAATGTGCGGAATTGCTGGAGAAACAGCAGTTATCCACTCCTTTGCTATTTTTTCAATTCCATCAAGACTTCCGTTATTTCTTCGGATGAAATAATGAACATCATTCATCATATCATAGAACATTACTTGGAAATAGTGTCGTGGATTGTCGTTTTCCAGATGAGTTTGTGCCTTTTCCAAATTAGTGTGGAATCTTGATTCTAACCAAGTTGTGTCTTTTTTCTTAGGTTTATTTTTTGAAACCTTTTCCATCAGCTCATAAAACTGATTAATTTTTGATCTAAGTGCTTGAACGTCTTGTTCTCTCCAATCCAATAACGAAGATAATTCGGCAGCATAAATACAATATGCCCTAAATAAATCAATGAAATATTTGTCTTGAACTTTTGCAAGCGGAATAACATTTCCAAGAGATTTTGACATCTTTGTACCTTCTCGAATTAACATATCATTAAGTGTTATTTTCTTTGGTGCTTTCTTTGGCCCAAATATTGCTTCATGATTGAATATCATCATGGATAGGTGATTTGAAATATGTCCTATTGCAGTATGTCTTTGATCAAGAGGATACCAATATTCAAATTCAGATTTCATTGAATTTAGAAGTTTTGTTGAAACTCCCGTGTTCTTCGAAACTTTTTGAGTAGTACTCTTTCCGAGGAAAATATAATCCCAGAATTCAAGAGTTAATTGAGTTGGTTTGAGTTTATTTTCTCGAATAGTATTGATAACCGTATAAAGAGCCATGTAAATTGTTGAGTCTGAAAGACTTTCAATAATCCATTGTTTGTCGAAAGGTAATTTTGTTCCGAGTCCTCGTTTTCTTGCGACAGGTTTTTTGTCAAGCCAGTCAATTGCATTGTCAAACAGTTTTCTGAACCGTTTAGGAATTACCTCAATTTTTTTGAAAGTGTTTCTTGTATCATTTTTCCATTTCTCATTTCCGTAATGGAGAAACCATTGTCCCGAAAGTACTGCGACGATTACGTTATTGTTTGCTCGAGTTACGGCTTTTCGACTAGTCTCGTAAAATGTAAAGCCGTTATCATCAGTTAGTAATCTTTGAATTATAATTGGTTTTGCTTCAGACACCTTCATACCTTCAAAATCCATACAGTTCTTATTCATGATTCCTTTATGGAATTCTGCAGCATAGATTTCTTTTGTAATATTGTTTATTGATTCTAGTTCAGTTTGTTCTTGAATATCATTTCTTTCTGAAAGTTCTTTTGCAGGCATATCCGAGTATCCGTCCATTTTTATAATTGGAACCGATCTTATTGATTTGTACAGTCCTGCTCGTTGCAAATCTCTTAAACCTAAAAAGTCAAAAGGTGCTGATGCTGGAACACTATAAACTATGCCAGTACCCACGCTTCCATCAACAAAGCTTGCAGGCAAAACTTGGACCTTTTTATTCGTTATTGGTGCAATAACTTCTTTATCAATTAAATCATCAACATCTACTTTTTCAATTGCGTTGATTGTTAATTTTTGATATTTTAATTTTTCAGCAGCAGCTTTACTTACAATCCATTCTTCGTTTCCAACTTTCAGATTTACATAATCTTCTTTTGGATTTATCCACAAATTCGTTAGACCGAATAAAGTTTCTGGACGAAGTGTTGCTGCAACAAGATATTTATTTTGCTCATTTTTGAATCTGAATTTTATTGTAGTGAACTCACTAACTTCTACAGCGTTTGTATCTCCATCTTTTATATCGTCTGTTCCAACTGCGTTTTGATCTTCAATAGAATACAAAAGTGGGAAATCTCCCTGAGTCAGATAATTTTTGTCATTAAGATGGTTAAATTGCCATTCAATGAATTTATTGTAATCTTTGTCGGTTGTTGTAAATTGTCTGCTGAAATCCATTGCGTATCCGGCAAGTTTGAAATCGTTAATCATTGTTTTTGAGAAATAGTTCATTACGTTTTCAGGTTCTTCGAAACTCTTCAGAATTTTACTGATTTTTGATTTATCACTTTCATGATATCCAATGTAATATTTGTATTGATCCAGTGCTTTTCGATCTTTATTTTTTATTTGCTGTGCTACTGCTAGAACTGGTGTTCCAGTAACGTGCCAAGCAATAGGAAATAAGACGTTATGTCCAGTTAACTTTTTGTATCTCACAAAAACATCTGCGACAGTATAGGTTCTCCCGTGTCCGATATGTAAAGGACCCGAAGCGTAAGGATAAGGCACAGTCATAAAATATTTCTTTTTCTTTTTGTCAGGTTTTGCATCGAATATTTTTTCTTTATACCAACGACGTTGCCACTTCTTTTCAATCTTTGCGAAGTCAACCATGGTTTGGTGAGAAGTCTAATATTTTTAAGAGTTGGGATACCGTTCTAATTGTGATGAGTATTTTTTCTTTATTCGAGTATATTCATCTGGCGTGTTTACAGATTGCCAAGAATTTACAATATATGTTCCAAGTTGATTCTCGTCTACTAGTTTTGGATATATTTTATTTTCAGGATGAGATGGAATTTCTGCATTTTTGAATATAGAGAGATTTTTGAAAATGCCCAATCCTGCATGAATTCCTTGTCCAAAGGGCAGGGTCATAGTTGGTTTTTCACTGAAGTTTTCGACTCCATTTTTAGTATAGTTTACAACACCATAAGGATTCATAAACGAGTTACATAGTACGATTGTGGCATGTTTCTCAGAAGTTTCATGTTGAGATATTAATTTTTTTATATCGATTTCAATAACATCATCAGCGTTGAGTATTATATACTTTGAGTGTTCATCCAAGGTATTATTGTTTAATGCGTGACTAATTGCTCCAGCTCGCCCCCTTGCTTCGTCTTCAATAATCATTGTGACGGATAAGTCGGGATAATTTTCTGAAAGATACGCTTGTAACATTTCAGTTAAATATGACGAAGTGAAATAAAATTCTTTTATTCCTGCATTGATTAAAGGTTTTATAGAAATATCAATAATCCTTGAACCATTAACTTCAAGAAGCGCTTTCGGTAGGTTCAAAGTATGAGGTCTCAATCGAGTACCTTTTCCACCAGCATGAATAATTGCTTTGTACATGATGTTATTTCAGAGTTTTATTTATATCAATTATGAAAGAGGAATAAAACGGATCCGAAGGGATTTGAACCCTCGGCCTACAGCTTAGAAGGCTGCCGCTCTATCCAGACTGAGCTACGGATCCTCTGATTAAAAGGTGTTTAATTGCTTTTATATGTCTTTCGAAGAATATCTTATTGCAATGATGTTGCCTGTTCTTGTTAGAGAACGTCATTTCATTAGCTTTAAAAGTATTACTGACTAGTGAAGAATTACATAGTGTCATGACTATGTAGTGTACACAAAAATGGTAAACATTAAAAAAATGATATCAGTTGCCCTTATGGTGCTGATTGGATTAACTTCTTTGTCGGTAGCTTTTGCTGCGACAAGTACTAATGGCGATTTTACTGCTGTTGAAGATACAAATGCATTAAGTATTGCTCATGGTCAATCTGTGAGTGGAACTATTACTATAACTAATAATGTTGGATCAGGTGCTGCTATGATTTATGATCTTAGTGCTACTGGAATTCCAGCTTGGATGACGTTAGTTTTCTATGATGGAACTGGCGCATTAATTACTCAAACAAGTTCAGTTGCCGATAGTGCATCGATAGATGTTACTTATACTGCAACTGTTACAGCAAATACTGCAGCAACATCAACTCCTCAAGCATTTAGTATTGTTGTTGGTGAAAATGGACAAACAAACGATGCAACAATTTCAATGACTGTTGATGTTCCAAGTGATACATCACGAGTTATTACTCAAGATTCAGTTATATCAACTGTTGCTAGAGAAAGTTCAGTAGAAATTACTGTTGCAATCGACAACACAGGAAATGAGAACGTTGTTATTTCTCAAACTCTTGAAGCTTTATCCGCAGGTTCAAACACTTATTTGGCTCTTGGAGAGCTTACTTTGAACTGGAACAATGGACGAAGTCTCTCAACTGCTACAGCAACTGTGGCTCCAGAAACTGGAACTACTTATGCAATTAGCGCAGGAAATTCTCAAAATTTTGTAATTACTATACTTACTGTAGCAGCAGATAGATATGGAGTGTACACCGGAACTTTGAGTCTTATGGATAACTCAATCACACCAGTTTCAAAAGATACTTCTGCTTTGACAATAAATATTGTTGACGCAAATAACGAAGCAGGATTAAAGATTAATGACGGTGCAAATGATGGAGAATTCAATGACTTATCTGCGAATGATGCTAGAACTTATCCAGGAGATAGTGTTGAAATAATCGATATCACTATTGACAACGAAGTTGGTAAAGATCTAGAAAATGTTTTCACTACAATTTCCGTTTACAGCCAAGTAGATGGAGACAAAATAATCAATGAATTTGAATCTGATTATTCAGATATTAATGATAATCGAGATGATCAATTTGATTATGCATTCCAATTACCTTTTGATATTATTGAAGGTACATATGTACTTGAATATGTTGTTGAAGCTGAAGACGTAGATGGAAATATATACTCTAAGATGGCTTATGACACATTTACAGTTGAACAAGATAGCGATCACTTAGCTGTTGAATCAATCACCGTTGGTGAATACTGTGCAGGTGAAACTGCAGAAGTTAAAGTTAAGATTGCAAATATTGGAACAACACGAATGGATGATACTGACGATATTCAAGTTAGAATGACTGTTGGAAACTTCAATTTTGATGAAACAATTAAATGGACTGAAGATTTCAGATCTGGAGACTCAGAATTATTTACATTTAATGTAGAAATTCCAGAAACAGCAACAGGTTCAAACCTTATGGATGTTTCTGTATTCCATGATCGAGATACAGATTCCGGAGACGATGGTTCAACTCTTTCAACAACTTATCAAGTTGCAACTGATAATTGTGCAGAAGTTGTAAGTTCTGATGCACAAGGAATAATTACTGGAACAGCTGTTGCTGAAGGAACAGTTGGAAATCCAACTCGATATGATTTGACAATCTTGAACACTGGTTCAAGTTCGGCAACATATGACTTGGAAATTTCAGGAATTACTGGATGGGCAACATCACAAGTTGAACCAGCAAGCACAATTACTGTTGGAGCAGGTGAAACTGCAACTGTGTATGTTTACTTAACTCCAACTGAGGACGCAGCAGAAAGCAACGCTGCGGTAATAACTTTGAAATCTGGAGAAACTATACTTCAAACAAAAACAGTAACAATGAATGTTGCTGGTTCTTCAATTTCAACATATACAAATGCTTTACTCGGTTCAAGTTTCGCTGACTTTGGTACAAACCAACAAAATTTGATTACTTTGTTGTCTCTTGTAACAATCTTGTTTGTGACTGTAGGAACACTTTACACAGCAACACAACCAACAAGAACTTCAGCAAAAAATAAAAAGAAACGAGCAACAAAAAAGGAGCGTAAATAAACTCGCTCCCTCATACTCTCACCTGAGGTACCTCAGGAGGTGGAAATACAATGAATAAAATAACAAAAATTATGGCTAGTTTGCTTTTGGTAACATTGGCAGTACTAGTACCAGTAAGTGCAGCAACACCTGTATTAGAAATTAGTCACATTAATGCTAATACCGGAGATAGCGCAACAGCACGAATTGTGACTTCTGAATTGGTGATGACGCAAGGTGGAATTCTTAGCATTGATATTGATGTTATGAATACGCTTTCAACAGATTACACATTAGAAGTTATCGTAACTGGTGACGGAATTGACAACACAAAGACAGAAACATTAGACATTCCAGCAAATCTAGGTTCTATTGCAGAAACTGTGACTGCTGAATTTGTTCTAGACAGTGTTCTGACAGAAGGACAACACACTACAAATGTACAATTAAATCTTAACGATATGACTCAAACACAAGACACAGGTTCATTATCAATGGATTTAACTGTTAACTCAGAAACTCCAGCAATTCATGAAGAAAATTTGATTACAGCTGATTTGGATGAAACAACTTTGAATCCAGGTGACACTGTTGTAGTTGAAATTGATCTTGAAAATGGTGCAACTGATTATGACGAAGTAACTGTTGAAGCTAAGATTTTAGATTCAAACGGTGAAAGAGTTGGAGACAAAGTTGAAGTAAACGTTGGTCACTTAGAAGCTGATTACGACGAAACTATGACTGTGTCAATGGCACTTCCATCTGATATAGATACTGGCGCATATACAGTTCAAATTGTTGCAACTGGAGATGTTGAAAGTGGATCAGTTGTTTACACAGATGCACAATTAGACACAGCAACATTGAATTTCGATGTTGAAAGACATGAACACAGTTTGACTATTGAATCTGTTCAACACAATTCAAATGCACAAGCAGGTGACACATACAGTGTTGCAGTTAGTGTTTTGAATAACGGAGAAAACTATGAAGAAAATGTTGTTATCACTGTCGCTATGGCAGGAGTAACTCAAACTTCAACAACTTTCTCAGTTGACCAAGATGACGAAATTGTTCAATATTTCAACTTAGCTGTTCCAAGTGACGCACGAAGTTCAGAAGTATTAACTGTACTAGTAAATGGAGAAGACTCTTCAGCAACATATTCAGCTGAAGTAAATGTTGGCGCAAGCACAACTGTAAGCTCTGCTGGATTATCAGCAACTGTTGACTCAGTTTCCAAGACTATTGGAGATGAAGGAACAGCATATATGATAACTCTAGTAAACAACGATGATTCTACAAGAACTGTCGCTGTTTCAGTAGGTGGAGTACAAGGTTGGGCAGATGCTACAATTACACCTGCAACTCTAACATTGGCTCCAGGGTCAAACGGAATTGCAAGCGTATACATTAACCCAGCATCAAGTGCTGAAGGAACAAACGCTTTCACTGTTTATGTAAGTGAAGGAAATCAAGTGATTTCAAGCGTAGGTCTAACAGCAACAATTGATGATGCAATGAACACAATGTCAATGATCTTGGCAGGAATTGCATTGGTTATTGTATTTATGGCATACCAACAAAGAACAAGTCCAAAGAAAGGACGACGTTCTAAGAAATCTAAGCGAGTCTACTACTAAGTAGACTCCTTATTTTCTTTTCTTTTTTTTATAGTTTATTAATCAGATAAATCTTTTTATATTCAGTTCTGACGGTACACCAAGGTAGAACTGCCTTAGGACTAATAAAATGATGAAGAAACTTTTCATGACTTTGGCCATTCTTACGCTAGTTATGCAACCGGCCTTTGCTTTTACTCTTTCTTCAGCCGATCAGAGTATTTCAACATGTCCAAGTAATACTGGATTGTTTGTTGCTCAAGTTGGCAATTCTGGAAGTTCTACAGAGACTTACAGTTTAGGCGTGTCTGGAGCTGCTAGTGGTTGGGCAAGTGTTGCACCTGCCGGATTTGCTTTAGGACCAAGCCAGTCTCAAGATGTTTATGTTTATGTTACTCCTTCTTCAAATGCTCAAGCAGGTAATTATCCTTTAACTTTAACTGTTTCTTCTGGATCTTCAAGTCAAAATTTACTTTTTGATTATGAAGTTGAATCCTGTCATGATATTTCATTGACTGCTCAAGTCAATGAGCTATCGGTTTGCTCAGGAAATTCAGCAAGTTATACGTTAAATCTTAGAAACGAAGGTCAATGGGAAGACACATTTGATTTGGCAGTTTCTGGCGAAGCTGGACCTTGGTCAAGTTTGAGTAGAAATTCAGTTTCACTTGCACCTGGTGAGTCTGAACAAGTTAGTGTTTTAGTTACTCCTCCGCGAAATAATGTTGGAGTTTATTCATTGGCAGTATCTGCTACTTCTCAAAGTGCAGGCGTTGTTGTTGCCCAATCTTTAACAATCACTTCAAGATCATGTTATGATTTTGATATGGCTGCATCAGAAAATTATGTTTCATTTTGTGATAATTCTGAAGCAAAAGTACCGGTGACAATTACAAATTCAGGATCAGAAAATAATGTTTATAGTTTGGATTTAGACGGAACTGGTTGGTCAGTTCTTGATAGGGATTCAATTAGTGTTCCTGCCGGCGCGAGCAGCACATTCAATTTAATATTAACTCCAGGATTTGGAGATGTTGGAACAAGCGTTTTCAATATTGATGCCGAAGCTGCTACTGGAGATACATCTGATTCAGTAACAATTAATGCGAATGTTTTAACCTGTAGAGATACAAGTTTGGATATTGAGAGCTCAAGTATTGAACTTTGCTCAGGAACAAGTGACACTGTTGATGTTATGCTGACGAATGCAGGACAGTTCCAAGAAAGCTACTCATTAACTGTCGATGGACCAAGTTGGGTTACATTAGATAGAAATTCAGTAATTCTTGCTTCAGGAGAATCATCATCAATGCAATTATCTTTAACTCCACCTACAAACGTTGGATTGATTTATGAAGACGTCACAATTAATGCCAGATCTCAAAATGTTGGAAACACACAAGATTCTGATGCGATTAGAGTAAATGTTCCTGTTCGAGCAGCATGTTATAATGTTGATCTTACTGCAGAACACAAGTCAGTAACTGTTGCATATGGTGAGGGTGCATTAGTTCCTATTGTTGTTCGAAATACGGGTTCTCAAAGTAATATTTATGAATTTACAATTTCCGGAGACGGAGCTCAATTTGCACAAATTAATCCAGGCGCAATTGAAGTCGAAGGCAATACTGTTGAGGAAACTTATTTGTATATTTCAGTTCCACTTGATGCAGCAAAGAATTCTTACACTATTTCTGTAGCAGCTCAATCAGGAGACTTAAGAGATTCAACATCAGTCTTTTTAACAGTCTCAGATGAAGAACCTAAATTTGTTGGAACAATTCCAGGAAGCGATTCTGGATTACTTTCATCAGTATGGGGAGAGCTATCTGTTTTATATTCCGTTGCCTCTAATTTTGTTGTAAATTATTGGTTTGTATTTCCGGCACTATTAGCACTGTTGGTTGTGCTTTATGGACTTGGAAGAGTTCGTGATTCTGAATCTTGGATGAAAGATTTGGAACTTCTTGAACAAGAGTTAGAGTTTTCTGAAAAGAAAGCAAAACCTAAACCTAAGAAGACACAACCATCATTGCTAAAACGATTCTCAGATTGGTTAATGGAAGAAGATGAAGTAAAAATAATAACTAAATCTAAACCACTGATTAAATCTGAAACTAAAGTTAAGAAAGAACCAGGAATATTCCAACGGTTTTCAGATTGGTTAATGGAAGAAGATACGCCAAAGGCTAAACCTAAACCTAAACCAAAGAAAGAATCAGGAATGCTAAAACGAATCTCAGATTGGTTAATGGAAGATGATGAAGTTGTTCAAGTAACGCGTAAACCTGGAAAATCATTTTTTGAACAAGCTAAAGAATTTCTTTTTGAAGAAGTCCCAGTTGCTGAAGAAAAAATAAAAGTTAAGGCTAAACCTAGAACAAAGAAAAAAGAAAAAGGAATTTGGCAAAAATTCATTGACTGGTTAGAAGAGGAAGATGAACCAAAAGTTAAGGTTAAACGCACAGTTAAGAAAGTAGCACCTAAGAAGACACAACCAGGGATCCTTCAACGATTTTCAGATTGGTTAATGGAAGAAGATGAACCAAAGGCTAAAGAAAAACCTAAACCTAAACCTAAACCAAAGAAAAAAGAAAAAGGAATTTGGCAAAAATTCATTGATTGGTTAGAAGAGGAAGATTAATGCCGTTCTTAGATGAGCAGTGGCCATTCAAATATAGTTTGTCACCTTGGTATATCAATAATGAAGATTTTGATGGAACGGATTTTGCTCCCTTGAATTTTAATTTAACTAAGGACGTTATGAATCAATTTGCGAAAGAAGCAAGAGATTTTCCTACCAAAGACGGAACTCCTTCTCGTGCAAGGCGGAACAAAGATGATCGGTTAATAATTCGCAGACCTTTTGATGGAATACTAAAGAGATTGAGAAAGATTAATGAAACCGAGTATATGATTTTAGGTTCCAGAATTATTGATAAAAACAGAATCGCTCCAGAAAAATCAATGAATCAGTTTAGATCTTTTGAATATGAATATGTTTTGAATTTAGATATATGTTCAGATGCAAATTTCAATTCACTATTAGAATCACTTTCTTCGACGGAACCAAATCCTCAATTTTTGGAAGGAATCCTCCAGAAAAGAGATCGATTCAGTAAAGATTTCATTTCTGAAAGTGAAATTTCATTTGTTGATGTAACAAATAAGTATTGGAATTCATCAGATAATAAACATTCCTGGTTTGAAGTTTTTTATATGATTCCGAAAGCTTCTGAAAATAGAGATTTAGAGTTGAAAAGACTTCTCGAATCTAATTTTGATGGAGGCACTCATAAGCGTTATAGAAAATATCAAGAAGAACGTGCAATTCAAATGGTTGCAGAATGGGAAGCAGAACAATCTAGATCTTAATTTCCATGAAATCTTTTGCCATTGTCAATTTTCCTTTGAAAACTGATTTGGCTTCTTGTTGTAATTCTTTTGTTGAACGATATCTTTGTGAGAAGTGAGTTAGAACTAGATGTTTTACTTTTGCTTGCTTTCCAAGCCTTGCTGCTTCTTTAGTAGTCATGTGCCCACCTTTTTCTGCTGAACTCTTTACTTTATTTGAAAATGTTGCTTCACAAACAAATAAATCTGCATCCTTTGCGAGTTCAACAATTGGAGTGTAATAAGCAGTATCAATAGTTATTGCAAATTTCTTTCCATGTCGAGCGTAAGTTGCATCCTTTGCTTTGATTTTCTTACCTTCAATTACAACATCTTTTCCTCGTTGTAATCGTTTTAGAGCTATATGTTGAGTAGGAATTCCTTTGGAATTTAGATAATTAGTATCAATTCTAAGTCGAGTTTTTTCTTCAAATGAATATCCAAAACACGGAATTGGATGCTTAAGTTTCAAAGCATTAATTTTATATTTATCAGTTTCACAAATTGTTTTGAGTTTTATATTTGAGAGTTCGTTGATTATTAATCTGTAGCTAAGTTTTTCATGTTCGTAAGCTTTCATAATTGCTGCGATTTTTTTACCAGTTCCTTTTGGTCCGTAAATTTCTAATGGAGTTTTTCGTTGGTTCATTGCCATACTCATTAGTAAACCCGGGAGTCCAAGAACGTGATCTCCGTGCCAGTGAGAAATGAAAATCTTTGTAATTTTTTGCGGATTTTCTCTCGCGATTCTAATTTGTCTTTGTGTTCCTTCTCCGCAATCAAATAAAAAAGACTCTCCCGAGTAGGTAAATAGACCTGCTGTCTGATTTCTGTCTTTTGTTGGGAATGCAGAGGAGGTTCCCAAGATCTTTAGCTTCATGTTGATACATAATCCTTTTAATGTATAAAAGAATAACTTTTTTACACGAAGACTCTAACTTCTCGAGCAACAGTTCAGAAGGGGTACTTCTTGAAAAACAATGGAAAAAGGAACCCTAATTGGAAATAAGGTCGTGCTCAGCACGAGTTCTCTATTTGATCGTAGTGTTTTTGGTACTTTGAATAAGCAAGGCGGTATTGAATTAAGTTCTGAAGAAGCACTTTATCTTGTAGAGAAGAAAAAAATTGATGTAGGTACTAGTTTTGATAATCTGCGTAGAAAATTTAATCGAAGCAATAAGAATTTTGAAGAAAGATATGCTGTTTTCAGAGATTTGAGAAATCGAGGCTATATTTTGAAGAGTGGTTTGAAATTTGGTTGTGATTTTAGAGTTTATGATAAAGGTTCAAGACCTGGAAAAACTCATGCTAAATGGCTAGTGTTTTCTACCAAAGAAAATGCTAAGTCTTCTTGGAAAGAAATGTCTGGAATGGCACGAGTTGCAAATTCTACTAAGAAAAATGTCTTGGTCGGAATTGTAGATTCAGAAAATGGAGTTAGCTATTTTGAAGTTTCTTGGAGACGACCATGAGTGTTTATATTGGATGGGTTTGTAGGAATTGCAAACGTGCAGTAGGTTCTGAAAGACGTTCAATTAGCGTTAAATCAAGACTCAAATGTAAAATTTGTGAGAAAACACAAGTTTATGATGAGAGTATCAAATCAGGACTCTCTGATAATCCTTTAGTTATTGTTAAGTGGGTTCAAGAGTGGAATTCCCGAAAACTACATTAATTTTTGTGCTTCTTTGACTAGTTTTTCAATTTGTTCTAGTTTGTGTCTTAGCTCTCTTTTCTTTCCGAAATTGAATAAATCTACAAGAATATCTTTGAATACTTTGCTGTCTTTTTCTTTACTTAATTCCTCATATTGTTCAGGATCATCTTGACGCATAAATTCTGCAGCAATTTTCTGAGCCACAACCATTTCATTATCAGTGAAATCTAAATCAGAGAATAGTTCTTCCATCGACTGTTCTTTTTTAGAAGTCTTTTTAGCCATATTTTGATTAGTTTCTTTGGTTTTTATTGATTTGTTCAATAGATTAAATACTGAGTCTTGATTGATTTCTCTTTAGCCAAGCCTTGTGTTTTTTGAATTCAGGGCATTTTTCTTGGACTAATCGCCAGAATTCCTTAGAATGATTCATCTCAATTCGGTGGCATAATTCATGTATTACTACATATTCAATTACTTCTGTTGGAGCCATAGCAAGACGCCAGTTGAAATTAAGATTTCCTGCTGAAGAGCAAGAACCCCACCTAGTTTTTTGACCTTTTATGAATACTTTATTTATGCCGTATTCGTTGTTTTCGTTATGAATTTCAAGCAATCCTTCGATGATTCGTTTAGTTTCATTCCTATAGAACGATTCTAAATCATTATTTTCAAAGAATTCTGGAGGTTTTAGTTCTCCGAGATGTAGACATCCGTCTTCATTCATAACTAACTCATATTTTCGCCACTGTTTGTTGATCCATGCAGTCTTTTTCAACACAAACTTATCAATTTCGGTAGTTGGAATGTGTTTTCCTGCGTTAATTCTTAGACCTTCTTCATTGACTCGTAAGGAGATTCGGTTAGAACGGGCCCTTCTTTTTAGAACTGTCGGCATACTTAATTGGTCGAAAAATTCCATATTAGAACGGTAAATATCCCTTAATTAGTGGCCAAATAAATGGGGAAGTGGCAACCAGAATACCAAGTATAATACTATGAATCCAAGTTTCGTGTGTTCCTGGACCTCGAGATTTGGCAAATACTGCTGATTTTGCATGAACTATTACTGCAGTTACTAGTGCTAGAATGATTAGCACTGCGATTTGATTCTGAAAGAATGTTGGAAGGAATCCAGAGTCTGTTGCTAAATTTATGTTGAATGCTACAAAGGATAATGCAATTAAATATCCAATTGCACCCAGTCCATGACTTATTGTTGATTTTGCATCACCAGATAAGTCTTTTATCATAAATGCTATATCTACAATTCCAACTAGAACTCCCATCACAATTGGTGCAAGTATCTCTAGAGCCATATAAGTTAATTCTCATAATTCTATTTAAGTATTTTGGAGAAGAAACGCTTTAATAGATTCTTGTTTACTAAGAATTATGCCAAGAGACGTATCTTCTTTTGCCAAGAAGAATGGTTTCATATGGGGACCTGAACCCGAAATATACAACGGTTTAGCTGGTTTTTACACATATGGGCCAATGGGAAAAGCTCTTAAGACAAATGTCGAAGATTTACTTAGATCGATTTTTGATGCTCAAGAATTCTGGGAAGTTGAGACGCCAATAATTGCCCCATCTCAAGTTTGGAAAGCTTCAGGACATCTTGCAGGTTTTACTGATCCTTTAATTCGAGATGAGAAGAATAATATTTTCCGAGCCGATAAATTGATTGAAGAATATATGCTTGAGAACGGAATGAATCCTGACGAAGAAAATGTTGGTTCTTTGAATGCTGAAGCGCTTCTTAAATTGATTAAGAAATATGATATTAAATCTCCAAATGGTAAAGCACTGAAGATGAATATTGAGAATCATAATTTGATGATGAAGACAACTATCGGTACAGATATTGAAGCTTATTCTCGTCCTGAAACTGCTACAACAACTTACTTACCATTTAGAAATTATTTTGAGTATTTCAGGAAAAAAATGCCGATGAAAATTTATCAAGTTGGTAAATCTTTTCGTAATGAGATTTCTCCACGACAGAACGTTATTCGCGGTAGAGAGTTTACTCAATTTGAATCACAATTATTTTTATTTGAAAGTATGAAACATGAGTTTGAAGATTTTGAAAAAGTTAAAGATGTTAAACTTCAGTTTTGGTCAAGTAAAGCTCAACTTGAAAAAAAAGGATGGGATGCTATTACTTTGCAGAGCGCTTTGAAGAAAAGTGTGATTAAAAATAAAGCATTTGCTTGGTCACTTTCATTGGCCCAAGAACTTGTTAATGGGTTAGGTCTTCCTGCTGATCGAGTTCGTTATCGTCAACACCACGATGATGAGAAAGCATTCTACTCAAATGATACTTGGGATTTGGAATTCAAAACAGACAGTTTTGGTTGGATTGAAATTGCAGGAATCTCCGACAGAAATGATTACGATTTAATTCAACATTCTAAGGCTTCAGGACAAAAGTTGAAAGCAGATGGTGAAACTCCACATATCATTGAACTAGCATTTGGTTCAGATAGAATTGTTTATTCTTTGATTGATATATTCTTGGATGATGAGAAAGTTGGAAACGATACAAGAGTCATTTGGCGTATTCCTAAAGAATTAGCACCAGTCAGGTTTGCTGTATTTCCCTTGCAAAATAAAGATGGTTTGCCCGAGAAGGCGCGAGAAGTTTACGAAGAGCTTTCTAAGAATTATCGATGTCTTCTTGATGTTAGCGGTTCAATTGGAAAAAGATATAGACGACAGGATGAAAGGGGAACACCACACTGCATAACAATTGATTATGATTCTCTTAAGGACGATACGGTAACTTTACGAGATAGAGATACTATGGAACAGAAAAGAATAAAAATTAATGATCTAAAGAAAGTAGATGTTAGTTAAGATCTTTGGACTTGCAGATTTGTTGGCAGCCATGTTTTTGCTCATGGTTAGTTTTGATATGTTTATTGTTGATGCTATGGTGAAAACAATCATGCTTATACATCTGTACAAAGGTTTGTTGAGTTTTTTTTAGATGTCGAAATTTACTGGTGATTCTTTTTTACTCTGATTCCTATTTTCATATAATGCCATTAAGTAAAATAAATCCGATAGACGATTTAGATACTTTATAATTATTGGATTTATTTCTTCTACTTCTGAAACTCGAACGATTTTTCTTTCAACATTTCTTGATTGAGTTCTTACGATGTGGAGTAATGATGCAATTTCAGTTCCTCCAGGCAAAACGAAATTTGAAATATCAACTTTTGATTCATACTCCTCCACGTTTTTTTCAATTCGTTGAAGATGTCTTTCTTGTAATCGTTTTGTTTCTCGAGTATTCATTGGTGTTGCTAAATCTGAACCAATCACAAATAATTCATTTTGTATTATTTTTAATTCAGATTCAAATTCTTCTGAGTAAGTCTTTGAAACAATTAAACCAATCTCAGAATTTAATTCATCAATATAGCCGACTGAATTTATTTTTCTTGAACCTTTTGAAATTCTACTTCCATCAAATAAGGATGTTTCTCCTTTATCACCAGTCTTTGTAGAAATTGACATTATTAAGAACAGCCGCTTGTTGCACCACAAACATCACACAACTCACATGAACCGTTTTGTCTCATCATCATTGCACCACACTCGCTACATTTATTTCCAGTGTAACCCATTGCCTTAATTGCATCTGAACCCTCTTCCGCATCTGCTTCAACTACTTTTTCTTTATTTGGAGTTAGTCGTGTTTGTACAATTCCTTGAATGTGTTGTCCACTTAGAACTTCTTCAATCTTTCTAAGAATTGGATGATCTGACCATTCAGCAAAACATTCTTCAACTACGTCTTGAACAGGATATCCTCTTGCTAATGAGAAACTAATTGTTTTACTTACAAAGTCTAGCATTTCCTGATTGCTTGGGTTTGTTTTTGGCATCACGAGTCTCAATCCAACTAGTTGACCCTTTGGACTAACGTGTGAGTGAACGTATAAATCTTGAGGTCCAATTTTATGATTTGAAATTTGTTCAATATAATTTGTTACCTTTTCACCCTTTACTTGTTCTGTAACTGTTTCTTCTTTGAATATGTTTTCAAACTCTTTGTTGAATCCTTTTCCAGTTGATAGAGGTTGACTTAATTTACTTTCATTTCTGTAAAGTGCAACTGCTTTGATTGAATATTTCCAACTGTCGAAATATGCATTTTTGATGTCTTCAATTGTTGCATCACTTGGCATGTTTATTGTTTTACTTATTGCTCCGGAAATGAAAGGTTGTGTTACGGACATCATCTTCAAGTGAGCGCTGTGCTTAATGAATCTCTTTCCTTTCTTTCCACATTTGTTTGCACAATCAAAAATAGAATAGTGTTCACCTTTCAAATGAGGTGCACCTTCAACAGTCATTGTTCCGCATAAGTATTCATCTGCTTCATCGACTTGCTCAGCTGAGAATCCAAGTTCGTTTAAAATATTTAAATTTGGATTGTTTAATTGCTCATCACTAAGCCCAAGTACATTATTGCAGAAATCTTTTCCAAGAACGTGTTGATTGAACATAAAATTAATATCAAAAGCTCTTGAAGATTCATCTTCTAATTTGTTTAATTGTTCGTCAGTGAATCCTTTTTCTCTTAAAGTTTGATGATTGATATATGGAGCGTCTGCTAAAGTTCCGTGTCCGACACAATATTTTTCAATTGCTCTGACTTGGTCCTCAGAATAGTTTAATTTCTTTAAGGCAGATTTTAGAGAATTATTTACGATCTTGAAATATCCTCCTCCCGCAAGTTTCTTGAATTTTACAATTGAGAACTCTGGTTCGATTCCCGTTGTGTCACAATCCATTACTAATGCAATTGTTCCAGTTGGTGCGATTACAGTGACTTGTGCATTTCGGTAACCGTTCTTTTGTCCAAGTTCTAATGCTTTATCCCAAGAATTTTGAGCTGCACTCAATAAATCCTTTGGACACAGTTCTTGATTAATTCCTGTTGGTAAGATTGAAAGGTTTTCGTAAGATTCTGCCTTTGCGTCATAAGCAGCTCTTCTGTGATTTCGAATAACTCTCAGCATTGCATCTTTGTTCTTTTCGTATTCTGCGAAAGCTCCAAGATTTCCTGCAAGTTCTGCAGATGTTGAATATGATTCTCCACATAGAATTGAAGTTAATGCTCCGGCAATTGCTCGACCTTTGTCTGAATCATAAGCAATTCCCATCTTCATTAGTAATGAACCAATATTTGCATATCCCAATCCTAACGTTCTATAATCAAAACTTTGTTTAGCAACAATCTTGCTTGGAAATTGAGCCATTAAAACTGAAATTTCTAGTGCTACTGTCCATAATCTTGTTGCGTGTTTGTATGCCTCAATATTGAAAGTTCCCGTTTCATCATCGTAGAATTTATCCAAATTAATACTTGCTAGATTACATGCAGTATCATCAATGAACATATATTCTGAACATGGATTACTTCCGTTTATTCTTCCACTGACTGGACAAGTATGCCATTCATTTATTGTTGAGTCAAATTGTAATCCTGGATCTGCACTGACCCAAGCACTCATGGCAATATCATCCCACAATTTTTGTGCAGGAACTTCCTTGTAGAGTTTTCCATCTGTTCGATTTTTTAATTGCCAGTTTGCATTATTTTGTAATGCTTCCATATAATCATTATTTACTCTGACACTATTGTTACTGTTTTGTCCTGAGACTGTAATATATGCTTCACCTTCATAATGAGTATCAAATTCACTCATATCTAATTTTCCAACACCTTGTTTTGCTAATTCCAAAGCTCTTAGAATTAATTGAACTGGAACTTTTGCATTGTTGGCATTTCGAATTGCGTCTCTTAACTTTGTATTTTCTGTTAGATTTAATCCGTGTTTGTTTGCTGCTTTCAAAATATTATTTGTATGTTCTTTACACACAATGCTTCCTGCGACTAGGCTTGCAACCTTGTCTTCTTCTGAAGCTTTCCATTTAATGAATGATTCAATTTCTGGATGATCAATATCCAAGATAACCATTTTTGCAGCTCTTCGAGTTGTTCCACCTGATTTAATTGAACCTGCTGAAGTGTCATTGATCTTCAAGAAAGACATTAGTCCAGATGAACTTCCTCCGCCTGAAAGAGTTTCACCTTTTCCTCGAATTGATGAGAAATTTGTTCCTACTCCAGAACCATATTTGAAAATTCTTGCTTCTCTTGTAACTAAATCAAAAATACCTCCTTCGTTTACCAGATCATCTCTAACTGATAAGATGAAACAGGCATGAGGTTGTGGTCTTGAATATGCATCAGGAGATTGAGTCAATGTTCCTGTTTTCGGATCAATATAATAATGTCCTTGCGGGTTTCCAGTAATTCCGTATGCGTAATTTAATCCAGTGTTAAACCATTGTGGAGAATTTGGAGCGCCCATTTGATTTAATAAAATGAAAGCCATTTCTTCGTAGAATGCTTTTGAATCTTTACTTGAATTGAAATATCCGAATTTCGTTCCCCAATCTGTCCAGCACCCAACCATTCTGTGGACTACTTGTTTGATGCTACTTTCTGAACCAACTTCTGGAACTCCTGCCTTTCTGAAATATTTCTGAGCAAGAATATCTGTTGCAATCTGAGACCATTGTTTTGGAACTTCAACATTTTTCATGTCAAAGACAACAGATCCATCTGGATTCCGAATTGTAGACGTTCGAAGATCATAAGCAAACATATCATAAACTGATGTTTCAGGTTTGGTAAAAACTCGATTAACGACTATTCCCTGAGTTGCGATTGTTGACTCTGCCGGTGGATTTTCATATTCCATTATAGTAATAGTTGGAGAGATATAACTGCTCCGAGGTAACTTTCAGAATGGATTTTCGTTTAAATTGGTTTATCTGTTTGAGCATCTATTTTTGTAATTACTTTATGTGAGTGGGAGACTATCTTCTCTCAAAAGTCGTGAATTCTTCCTGCGGTTTCGTGTACTGAATCTGAACGGTTTTCACACTTGCAAGCTTTGGACCTTGATTACACCAAAGTTCTAACTCCTTTATCCTTGGTTGAGTTCCTTGAGCAATAATTTTCACACTTCCATCATCTTGATTTTGAACATATCCTTTTAATCCAAGTTCTAATGCAAATCTTTTTGTGTGAGCTCTATAGAAAACTCCCTGTACTTTTCCAGTTACTAAAATCTCAGCGAATAATTCTTCCATTTCTTTTCGTTTCTGTTAATTAACATTCCTCCAATAATCAGTGCACTGAAGTACAGTGTTGGACTTCCGGCTAGTACCTTTGCTCCATCGAAGAATCCGAATGGGATCATGTTCAAGATTAATAACCATAAGTTGATACGTCTCGAAATTATGAAGGCATTGTTATGTTTTGGCCACCTTTTACTTAGAAGCGCCCAGTCTGATAGCCAGTATAATGCGAAATTTGCTGCAGGTCCAGCGAGTGCTAAGAAGGCAAATTGTTCAGGGAAAGTATGAGCTGCAGTGCTTGTAACGAACGCAGGAATGAAGAAAATTATTGGTGAACGGATGAATCTCAACATTATTCCAATCCCCAATCCCCAAACACTAATATGTAAAACTGAATCAAATCCAAAAAATAACCCTACTCCTTTGTGCGCAAGCTCGTGCAATATTACTGCTGGTGCCACAATCATTGCAGCATATTTTATATCGTCGAATGCAAGTGAAGGTCTCAAATAATCTAGAATATCTCTTGGTCTTTTTATGAATCCTGAAAAAATATATCCTAACGCAGCCGTCAGAATGGCCAAATCTATAATTTCCTGAGCAGTTATTAGGACCATGCTTTTCTATAGTCTGGATGTTTTTATAAGTTGTTTTAGTCCAGTCTTATCACAATCTTTATAAAAGCTGTTACAAAGTCAGAGTATGGCAATGTATAAGTATCTACAAAAGCTTTGGAAAAGACCGAAAGAACATTTTGGTTCTGATGCATGGAAAGAATGGTTAGTTTACCTTCGTAGCAGACCAGCTTTTGAAAAGATTTCTAAACCAACTCGACTTGATAGAGCTCGAGCACTTGGGTACAAAGCTAAACAAGGAATTTTTGTTATACGAGCAAGTATGACTAAGGGAACAACTAGACGACCTCGATTCGCAGGTGGTCGAAGACCTAAACGATATTACCGAAGATACACTCCATCTCAAAGTAAGCAAGCACTTTTAGAAAAAAGAGCTGCTCGAAAATATCCAAACGCAGAAGTTTTGAATTCTTACTGGGTTGGAGAAGATGGAAAGAGAGTCTGGTACGAAATAATTTTTGTTGATAGAGATCATCCAGTAATTCTTGCAGATAAGAAATTGAATTGGGTGAAGAGTTCAGCTAACCGATCAAGAGCATTCCGAGGATTAACTTCTGCTGGTAAAAAAGGTAGAGGATTAGTTCGGTAAACTGTTTTCTTGAGACTATATTTTTTTATAACTACGTAACGCGATTTCTAATTAATGGCGTTTTCAAAGCAACTTACTGCGGCCTTTGACAATGCTTTGCGACAAGATTATGCTTTTCTTTTTTTGGAAGTTAAAACTGGTGCGATTCGAGATTCAACTTTAATCAATACTGTTGCTCGTGCTAATACTCTTGAAGATTATTTAACTTCTCGAGAATTGGGCGAACCAAAAATTTATAGTGGTGCAATTGGATTTGATAAAGGTCATTCTGTAGGTGATTTACATTTACCTGCGATTGATGAACTTGATTTGATTTATGGCTCCAATAAATTTGAAGCCTCACGTTTGGAGCGAATATTATTCAATATGAGAAAAGAGAAAAGACATTCTGAATTATTTTCAGTGTTGTCTCCCGAAGTTGTTGCACCAGTTAAACATCGTCCTTGGTATATTCGTAAATTGCGCGGAAAAGGTCAACGACGAACAAAGCTCAATGCTCCTTTGAATGAATCAACTCAAGGAATTATTCCAGAAGAGTATGTGGCTCAGATGTTGGGAGATTTAATTCCGACTGCTCAGATTTTTACTCGAGTTAATATTAACGGTAGTATTAATATTCCAAATACTTCAGGAAATCTTGAATATATGATTAATGAGGAAGAGAATGGTTCTCGAAATGAATTGGATGTAATTTTGATGGCTGAGAAAGAAAAAATTGATGATGCATTAGTTAAATTACATCAAGCACCCTATCGTTTAGTAGATTTGAAATACAAACTTCAACTTCAACGAAGATTGTGTGATGAACAATCTTAAAAATGTATTTTGTTAACTTATTTAATGAATAACTTACGTAAACTAATTCGTTACACTTTAGTAGCATTTATAATGGTTTTTGCCATTAATTTATTTATGGTAGATAAAGTTGCAAGTAAAGGAGATACTGTTGCAGTTGATTATTGGTTGACTGTTGATGGAAAACAAATTGATACATCTGAAGGACGAGGAGTATTTGAATTTACTCTTTTTGCAGGACAAGTAATTCCAGGATTTGATAAAACAGTCGATGGAATGAAAGTTGGTGAGGAGAAGACTGTTTCTCTTTCAGGAAATGATGCTTACACAGCAGGACCTCTTGCTGGAAAAGTATTGAACTTTAAAGTAATTTTAAGAGAGATTAAGTAGATTTTTAATCTCTTATTTTTTATTTTTATTATGCAAGACGTAGTTATGCTTCCGTCAAAACCTGAAAAATTTATCAGAGCAGCTCGAGAATTTGGTTATTCTGATTTGATATTTCTCTTTGAAGGAACGAGTGCCGAGTTTAATAGGTTAAAGAAACAGTTTGATGTAAATCTTGGATTATTATTTTCTCCTAAAAATATGGATGATTTTCAGAAGTTGAAAAAGTATGACGGGCCGGTTTTAATAGTTGGTTCTGCAACTGATGAGAAATTATTACGACGAATTTTGGAGAATAAAAAAATCCACGGTTTTACAAATGTTGAACATGAGCTTGGAAAAGATCATACTCATTATCGTAAATCAAACATGAATCAAGTTCTTGCAAAGATTGCTCATGATAAAAATAAGACTTACTATGTAAATTTTTCAAAAGTTTTGCATTCTAATAAACGTCCAAAGTTGATTGGACGAATGCTTCAGAATATTAAATTCATGAACAAGTATCGAGTTAATATTTCAATAGGTTCTTTTGCTAAGGATGAAAAAGGTTTCAGATTGTATGATAATTTGGAAAGCTTTGCAAAAGTTTTGAAAGCTCGAAAGTTAAAGGCGATTGATGTGCCCGTAGTTTCGAACTTACCAAAAGGTGTTCGGATTATTGGTTAAAGCTCAACAACTGCGCCTTGTTTTGGTGCGATTGCATCAATTGACAATTGACTTTTTAATTCCATTGCGAATCTTTGACAGTGCGCTCCGTGAATGCACATAACTTTTTTTGGTCTTAAGTCTTTTACAAGTTGAAGAAGTTCATCTCGTCCTGCGTGAGAACTCAATTCAAAATTATACATTGGACATTTAACTTTTAAGTCAACGGCCTCAGTTACGTATCTTCCAGTATCCAATAGATATCTTCCAGCAGTTCCTGGAATTTGATATCCTGCAGTAATCAATGCTGACTTTGGATCTGCGTAAACATATTTTATGTAATGTGCCACTGGACCTCCGTCCATTGAACCTCCAGTTGTAACAATTGCACACGGTTTCTTTGTAACTTGTTTTCGTTGTTCGTGAGATTTTACCAAAATTGTTTTCTTCATTGCGTTTTTCAGTTGAACTGAATTTCTAATAAATTTAGGATTCTTTGCTGAAATTTCTGTTGCAGTTCTACCCATTCCATCTACATAGATTGGGAAATCTATTCCATATTTTTCAAGAATCATAATTAATTCTGGAGCTCTAATTGCGAAGCTAGGAATTAATGCAATTCCACCTTGCTTTACAGTTTCTTTTACTTTTTCTGCGAACGCTTTTTCAATTTTATTTCGCTTGTCCAAAGCTCTTGAACTGTAAGTTGTTTCCATAATTAACAAATCCAGATCTTTGAATTTCTTATAATCTGCTCCATTAACTAATTGTGTTGGCTCAATTTTGAAATCGCTTGTGTAAAGAATTTTCTTTCCGGCCATTTCAATGAATGCCATTGCAGATCCAGGAATGTGTCCTGCATCGTGGAAAGTTATTTTTGCATCTCCGATTTTGAATGGCTTTTTGTAACCAATTGTTTTCCAATTATTAAGAACGCTTTTGATATCACTTTTTCCAAAATTTCTTGGCTTGTCTTTTAGTTTTCCAACTTTGACACTGTCGTATAAAACAAGTTCAGCCAAATCTTTGGTTGCTTGTGTTCCAAAAACTTTTAATTTCTTTTTTTGCGCATTCCAAAGTTCTGGAATGGAACCGCAGTGGTCTAAGTGACCGTGGCAAATTACCACAGCATCAACATCTTTTTCTGGAATTAGAGGACCAATTCCGTCTGAAACGTTGAATCCAAATTCCATTGTAAAACGATCTTTACCGTCGTCAAGAATTACTGCGTTATTTCCGACTTCTCTGAAGCCACCATTACATTCAATTGTAATTTTTGATTTATTTTTAGGTGTGACCTTCTTAGCTCTTGCTAGAGAAGGTTTTCTAGTTATTTTTTTTTGTGTTTTCATTTGTGTATTTGAACAAAATTCGCCTTGACGAATCCTGCTTTAATTATGATATTTTTAGTTTTTGGCCGTTTTTAAGCCTATGTTTTTTGATGAAACCTTTAGAGGCTTCGATGACGTATTTTGACTTTTCTTTTGGAATTAATGCTGGATGAAATCGTGGTGCTGATTTAATCATATCAACAATTTTGTAATCTTTGTTTAACCAGATTATATCCAAATTTTGAAATACAAAAAATGTATGTAAGGTTGAAGACCAAACACTTTCTCTTAATGCTTCAAGAATATATGCTTCATGTTTTAATTTACGTTTGAAAATTAAACCTAAAGAAAACTTGCCAAGGTATTTTCCATCGGCTAATTTTTTATTTCCTTTTTTGATTATCATTCAATAAAATCTTCAAGCTCTAGCTTTACTTTTTGTCCTGTTGCTTTCAAATATTCGTTTGCTAAAGTCCAATAAACTAATCCTAGAGATTTTGCACCTTTGTTATTACAAACGATTGCCACATCAATATTTCTTAAAGTGTTATTTGAATCGCAAAGTGCTAATATTGGAATGTTAACTTTGTAAGCGTCCTTAACTGCGTTCTTGTCTCCTCTTGGATCTGCAACGAACATTAGTTTTGGTTCCATGAAAGTTTTCAGTTGAGAATTTGTAATAATTCCTGCTGGATATCTTCCAACGAAGAATTTTGCACCGATTGTTTTTGCAAATTTCTTTGCACCTTTCCAACCGTTTTCTCTTCGGCAAACAACCAGAATGTCTTCTGCCTTGTATTTTGCCAAGAAGTTTGCACCTGCTTTAAGTTTTTGATCAACTTTTTCAAGATCAAGAATAGCTACGCCGTTTTTAGGATTAACTTTGTGAATGTATTGTTGCATGAACTTTGTTTTGAATTTAGTACCGACTTGGATACCGGATTCAAGATAAGTTTCAACTGGAACTAATGTTTTTTCTTTTACCATTTTATTCTACCTTTACTGGGTTTGGACGATTTACAGAAATAGGAAGAACGCCTGCTTTGAATTCTTCTTTTGCAAGAATAACTGTGTTGTACGCGTCCTTTTCTCGTTTAATCAGTAAAGGTGCGCCCATTGATAGTTGCAATGCTCTTGCTCCAATTATTCTAGCGACTTCGAATTTCGTAAATTCTTTCATTTTATACTTTCTTCAATAGCTTTCTTAAATCTTTCCCTTTGGCAATGGCTGTGTCAACTGCTTCTAACAATTCGTCGTTAGTAAGAGGTTTTAGGCCTCCTTTTTGCATTGCACAGATGTTTCCGTTGTCAATGGTTCCGATATG
Organism: Nanobdellota archaeon; assembly: GCA_014240455.1. Lineage (GTDB taxonomy): Archaea > Nanobdellota > Nanobdellia > UBA10117 > ARS21 > JAAZWY01. The sequence goes on from JAAZWY010000001.1 coordinate 108,341, forward strand.
AATTCTATCTTCCATTATTTTTTCTTCTCTTCGAGTTGGATCAACAATTAGTGAATCTCCAATCTTTGCGAAAGAAACCATCATTGGTATGTTGTGTAATTTCAATCCTTTCTTTGTTCTTGTTTCGTGTAAAGGTTTGTTATTTTCATCAAGTTCTGGGAACTTTGCATCTTTCAATGCTAAATATGCTGCAATAACTGCTGCGTCATATAAGTTTCCATCTGCGTTGATTGGATAAATATCAATACTACACATCCAAGCTGCTTCACCTTCAACTATACTTAAATCTTTGAAATCTAATGTTTTAGATTCTCGAATAGCTCGATCAACAACTCTTGAAATTTCAATAGCTGCTGGCTTTGGTGGGCCTGGTTCGTAATCCGGACTTGATAATGGATTTAAATCCATGCTAACCATGAACATTCCTTCATCAGGTGAGTCTGGATACGGAGTTCCTACGCTGAATTTTACTCCAGCAATAACTTCTGTATTTCCAAATTTTACTCTTGCAGAACCATTTCCGTTGTCAATGATTCCAACTTCTGCTGAGAAATCTCGATAGTCATTTAGACCTCGTCCGTCTTCCCTCTTTCCGTTTGAAATTAATTCTTTTTGAAAGTCATAATTTATTAGTGTCATTTTATTTTTCCTCCTTCGAATGAAGCTTCTCCATTAATTAATGCCTTCTTTTGAAGATCATATAATACTGGCATTGCTTCGTTTACTAATTTCATGGATTCTGCAAATTCTTTCTTTGTCAGATCTCCATCCATTTGTATTAAAGTAATTCCCATAGATTTTGGCATTATTGCAACTGGCAAATCTGCCTCTCCGAAATTATCTTCTGGTTGGAATAAGTCAAGCATTACTGTTCCGTCAGCTTTTCCTGATGCTACTGAACAAACTAGGTCTCTCATTTCGATTCCTGCGTGTGCTAGTGCTGCTGAAGCTGCGTTAATAGCTGCTGTTCTTGTTCCTGCGTTAGCGTTTGTAATTTGAACAAAAATGTCAATTACAGTTGCTGGATATTTCTCAGTGTAAACTGCCGCTTCTAGAGCTGAAGACATAACCTTGGAAATTTCTTTACTTCTTCGGTTTGGTCCTGGTCTAATTCGATCAGTTGTTGAGAAAGGTAACATGTCGTACTTGACTCGGATTAATGCCTTGTCAGGTATCATCATGTGTCGTGGATGAACTTCTTTTGGTCCATACACTGCTGCGATCACTTTGGTTTTACCCATACTGAATTCTGCAGATCCTTCTGCTAATGGGACTACTCCCACTTTCAATTTCATAGGTCTCATTTCGTTTGTCTTTCTTCCGTCCAAACGTTTACCTTTTACCATCATTGGTTCTGAACTTTTTCCTGCCATTATTTCTTTCCTCCTTTTAGCATCTTTTCTACTTTTTCTGTTAACCCTGATTCTTGTGCATCTTGGTCAATCATTTCGATTGCTTTCTGAACAAGTAGAACTTTATCTAAATCTTCACCTTGAATCCAAACATAACCGTTTTGACCAACGACTACGTTACATCCAGATGCGTCTTTAATAGTTTTAATCATAGAACCTTGTCTTCCAATTATTCTTGGAACATTTGAAGGATTTACTTCAATTATATTTCCAGTTCCTAATTTTCTGTGAGGTCTAGTCTTAGTTGAAAGTCTAATATACTTTCCAACGTCTGTAATTCCTGCGAAAATGTAATCTCCTTCCGTGAAATACTTTCTCATACTTCCTTGTTCAATGAACGAAGTACTTGCATCTCTTAATGGAAGATCTGCTTGATTTGGTTGCCCAATTTCAATTCGCCATCCGAATTTTGCTAATTCAGTCACTTGACCGATTACCATATCATTTCGTCTTGGAGAATATCCACCATTTAGTGGTTGAACTTTTACAACGTGTCCTTTGACACTGACTCTACCCATTACAGTTGCTGTAACGTCTTCGCCATCTCTTATTGCTTTTCCTGAAGGGATGTAACTCATACCCTCAGCAAGAACTTGACCGGGTACGACCAATTCCTTATCTTTAACATTTAATTTTTCTGTCATTTCTTAATTGAAACAGATTATTGCTCTGTAATCTCTGCTTCTCCGTTTGTCACCTTGCTTATCAATGAGTATAGGTCGGCTTTTGCGCCTCCCACAACCTCTAACTCCACTACGACAGAGCCGTCGTTTAGCCACTCTTCTTTGAAATTTTTGAAGCGGCTTTTTAGTGAGCTGTAAGCGGAACCTGCGTATTGTGCAGGTATTGTGATTTTGATTCTTATCTTCTCAAAAGATAATGGTATGACCTTTCTTATTTCGTTTATAACCTTTTCTATCTGTGTTTCGAAATTTTGTTGGTAGTCAAGTGATACTTTAGCCTCGTCCATAGCGAGTTCTACTCTTGTTCTTGGATGAGGTGAACCCGTCTTAGGATCGACTGAATTTCTTTGAATATGCTCGATAATTTGATTTCTTCGCTCTTCTGCTAGACGTTTTCTTTGATCTGCAGTTAAGTGAAGTTCTCCTTCTTTGATTATTTTTGATACAGCTTCATCTTGGTTGTTTGTACCTAGCGTTTTAGCTACAGTCTCTTCTGAAGCCTTTAAACCCCGATTTGCGTCTTGAAAAACTGTTGTTGATTGTACGAATTCTGTAAGTTTTAGCTCTTTCCCTTGCCTAAATTCGAATGCTTTGTCAACATCTGAGATAACTACTTCAAAATTTTCTCCGCCTTTCTTTAATCTAGCGAGTGTAAATGATACACGTTCCTTATCGTAGGTTCTTTGTTGCATAACTACTTCTTTGAAGACATGGTTTTTATGCCTTCCGAAGTGGTAACCATAAATTGTAACCTATTTTCTTGGAATTCTTTCCCCAGAACTTTCTTGAAGACGTTTTTTGCTAAATCTGCTCCTTCTGTGATGGAAAGGTTTGATTTCCATCCTTTTTCTAGAAGTTTGTTTGCTTCCATAGAATTTGAGCCGATAGCTTTTGCTTTGTATTGGAAGTAAATTCCTGCTGGTTCTGTCATATATAGTCGTGGACCGTCTTCTCCGACGTCTCCGACCAAGAATGATACTCCGAAAGGTCTGATGCCTCCGTATTGAGTGAAACTTTGACAAATGTCTGAGATGAATTTTACTAATGCTTCACCTGATAATTCTTCCCCATAACTCATTTTGTGTTCTTGTGCCTTTATTCTTGATTTCTTTAGTAGAACTCTTGCATCACCAATGTATCCTGCCGGGGTCGCGATGATGTTTTTGTTTACTTCTGAAACTTTTGATAATGATTCTGGTACAATTAATGGATCGAATCGATGTGTGTCTGCTGCTAGGACTACTCCGTCCTTACATGTGATTCCCATTATTAATGAACCGCTGTCAATTGCTTTCTTTGCGTATTCTACTTGTAAAATTCTTCCGTCTGGGCTGAAAACTGTAATAGCTCTATCGTAACCCATTGCTTGATTTGGTATAACTTGCATAAGATTGAAATGGAGTGAATATTTTTAAAGGTTGTTGGTGGTTGCTACTTTCGAGATTTCTTTATAGCTTTTAATTGTTGCATAGTAATAGAATATTTCCAAAGTTTGTGTTTTGTATAGCCGATGAATTTCTTTATTGCGTTGTACATAGTTCTAAAAAGATCTTTTAGTTTAAAATAATTTGGTAAAATGCGAGTCTGGTTGAATGCAAGCACTCAACCGTCTTCACGAGTGAACATCAACCGCAAGCGGCTTCAGTTCGGGTGAACCTTCCGAAGAAAGTTCGGGATGAACATCCTTTGGCCGAAGCCAAATTCAGTTCGGGTTGAATTGTCCGAAAACAATTCGGGTAGAAATTTTCAACCGCAAGCGGCTTCCAATTTCTATTCACCTCTAATAATTTGAGTATATAAGCCTTTCGGTGGAGAAAAAATGACTAAAAAGTAGTTTTTTTAAGAGTTCTTAGTAATTCTATTTATGAAGAAAGTATCTAAGTCCGATTATGTGCAGAGTTTGAAATGTCTCAACTATGTGTGGCATAAATTCAACGATAAGGAAAAACTACCTTCTCTTGACAGAGTATTCATTGTCCAAAGAGGAGTTGAGTTTGGAGCGCTCGCTCAGAAATTATATTCTGATGGAATTTCAATTAAATTTAATTACAAACAAGCTTCCAAAGATACAAGTGAATCTTTAGATTTAGGAAAACCAATTTTTGAAGCAACATTTGAAACTGATAAACTATATTGCATGGTTGATATACTTGTTCCATCTGAAGGCGGCTGGGATATTGTTGAAGTTAAAAGCGGATCAAGTGTTAAGAAAGAACATTATGATGATGTGGCTTTTCAGAGGTATGTATTGGAAAAATCAGGGATTAAAGTAAATAAATGTTATTTGATGCACGCAAATAAAAAATATATTCGAAAAGGAGATATTGATATTAAGAGCCTATTCATGAAGACCGATATTACTGAGAAAGTTGAAGAAGTTATAAACACAGTTCCGGGAAATATTGAAAGACTTCTCTCTTATGTTTCAAAAGATATGCCAGACAACAAACATAAATTCTGTTCAAAACCAACGAAATGCGATTTGAGACAAATCTGTTGGGATCATTTACCTGAACATAATATTTTAGAATTACACGGACTTTGGTTTAGTAAAGCAGAGCCTTTTATGGATGAAGGTAAATTATCTATCCTGGATTTACCTGACACGTTTTTTGAGAAACATAAACATACTATTCAAAAAAATGCTATATCTTCGGGTGAACCTCAAATTGATCATAAAAAGATTAGAGAGTTTAAAGAAACGCTAACTTATCCACTTTCTCATTTTGATTTTGAAACTTTGGGAACGCCGATTCCTTTACACGACGGTTTGAATCCTTGGGGAAAATTTGCATTCCAATACTCAATTCATGTTGATGATGGGAAGAAGATAAAACACTATGAGTTTTTAGCTTCAGATGATAAAGATCCTCAGGAGGCACTAGTTAAACAGTTAATTAAAGATATGCCTACGACTGGAAGTATTGTTACTTTCAATATGGGTTTTGAGAAAGGTATTCTTCGGGATCTTGGAAAGCGTTTTCCTGCTTATGCAGATAAGTTGAATGATATGATTAAACGAGTTGTTGATTTACAAACTGTGTTTAAGAAGTTTCATTACCATCATCCTGCTCAGAAAGGGAGTAATTCTTTGAAAGATGTACTTCCTGTATTTTCTGATAAGAAACATAGTGAGTTAGAGATTCAAGATGGGACTGATGCTTTTACCGCTTTTTATGATAAATATTATTTGGGTAAGGATGTTTCAAGAAAGGCTTTACTTGATTATTGTGCATTAGATACTCTTGCAATGGTTGAGATACTTGAAGGGATTTAGTTAGTTCGTAACAATTTTAAAGCCAAAAATTACTATCTTTTATGCATTGTGCAATCACAACTTTCTCAAAATACCACTAACCTTCTCAGCAGAAACAGTAGCCTTCTTACCTTTAACATCCTTGATCAAAGCCAATGCTGCTTTTGTTTCATTTAACATTTTAGAATTTGTACGTAAAACTCCAGTCTGGATTTTAGTATCATACTTCATAAATTGTATTCCGGCTTTTGCTACACCTAGCTCACCCAGAAAACGTTTACATCCCGCGACTATTGCAATACCAGCGTCTTTTGAAGAGAGTGTTTGTTTTGAAGATATTTTAAATTGAACATATCTAGGATTTTCTTTCAAGACAGGTAAAATAGGTTTCATAATAATAAATATAGAAGCAGGTTAATAAATCTACTTCTTAGAACCAACTCTTTGATCTTTAAGCTTTCTTGCAGTTTCAGTCCACTTAGTCTTTTGTGGTTTTCTACCAAGCTTCATAAAATTCTTCAAGTTTTTACTGTTCAAAAAGTAGTAAATTCTTCCACTATTTCGGACAACCATTCTTCCTGTTCCTTTTGGAATTTGTTCTCCTGAAAATGAGCATTTGGCCATTATCTACGACCTCCTCTACTTCCACCTGCTTCGATTTCAGTTTGAGTTAACATAATAATGTCACCAGGTCTAGTTGGACCATAAACTAATCTTCGCATAATTTTACCAGCATCTCTGCCGTCTAGAATTTTACATCGAACCATGTAAACAGCTTGTTTTCCAGATTGTCTTTCAAGACGTTCAATAACTTCAGCAGGATAAGCAGTTAATAGTTTACTGTCTCCTTTTACTTTTTCTTTTGGTGCGTCTTTAACTTTCTGATTTTTTGCCATTACTCAGTCTTTTCTTCTGAAGTTTCAGCTTCTTTCTTTTTAGGCTTTTCTTCAACAGGTGCTTCTACTTCCGCTTCTTCAGCTGGTTTTTCTTCAGTAGCTTCCTCTTCTGAAGTTTCAGCTTCTTCCTTTTTATCTTCTTTGGATTCTGCTTCTTCTGTCTTTTCTTCAACAGGTGCTTCTACTTCTTCAGCCGGAGTTTCTTCAGCAGGTTCTTCTACAACTTCCTCAGTTTTTTCTTCTGATTCAGCCGGAGTTTCTTCAACAGCTTTTTCAACCTTTGCAGGTTTTTCAGCTGGTGCTTCTGTCTTTTCTTCAGCAGATTCTTCTACTTTTTCCTTTGGAGCTTTCTTTTCTGCTGGTTTTTCTTCAGCAGGTTTTTCAGCCTTTACAGGTTCAGCTTCTGCTTTCATTAAAATTTGAATATCTTCTAAAAGATTGTTTAGTTTCTTTTGAGCTTCACCAGGATTTGCAATTGCTACAGCAGCTGTTGCGACAGGTAATCCTGCAGCTGCGCCTAATTCTGCTTTAGAAGGCACTTCAACGTGCATAATTTCTTTATCCTTAGCTAAAAGAGCTAAATGTTGAATAATTTCGCCTGGAGATACGTCAGTAGCTACAATAGATAGCTTAGCTTCACCTCTTTCCAAGGACTTTGTTACTTCGTTTACACCTTTCCGGATTTTTCCGTCAGTACGAGAATCCTCAATAATTGAGTAGATTCTTTCAATAATATCTTTTGTTAGTTCCATTTTAACCTCGTTAACCTCATTGGTTAATAGTTGGAGTTATTTGTTGTGTTTAAAAAGATTGTTATTAGAGCTTGCGGTTTAGAGCATCTAGCGTCTTGTAAACTTCCTTCTTGTCTACTGTTTTATCTCGTTTGGTTGGACCCATTTCGTAGAAGAATTTCAACAGAGATTTTGCTTTAATTCCTCGTTTCCGTATTGATGCCAGAGTTTCTACTCTTTCATCATCATAACCGGTGTACTTTCCTTCCTCAACACCTTTTCTAACATCAGATGCAGAAATAATCATATTCTTGAAATTGATTCTTCCCAAGTGGATGTACTCAGGATAAGTCCATCCTAAGAAGTCGTAAATCATTTTTTGCTTTTTAGTATTATCTTCATGATCTTTTCCTCTAATTACATGAGTCATTTTTAGATCATAGTCATCGATTGCCACTGAGAAGTTCATAAGAGGCCATACTCTTACTTTATTTCCAACTTTTGGATGTTTTCCTCCTGAAATTCTGAATGCTACCCACTCTTTTAGCGCAGGATTTTTACCCTTTAAATTTGTTTTAACTCTGACGACTGCTTCACCAGGATTATATTTTCCAGTGAGCATTCTTTTCCACTTTCGCAATACTTCCTTAAGATCATCTCTTCGACCGAACGGTTGAATTCCCTTTTTCAATTTTGCTTTAACTTCTTCAGGAGTTTCTTCGCAGACGTATAAATGTCCCATTTTTATTAATTGTTCAGCGTATTTGTAGTAAGTTTTAATTCGAGCAGATTGAATGTAAGTCTCGCTAGGTTTTCCTGCCAACCAAGTGTAATCTTTTGGAATCATTTTGTAGAATTCTTTGAAGTTTGCGTCAGGATTTGTGTCTTCGATTCTTAGGATGTGTTTTCCTTTGTATTTGTCAGCGTAGATTTTATTAAGTGAGATAACCAAAGCGTGACCGATGTGTAAAGGTCCAGATGCAGAAGGAGCAAAACGTGCTCGGAAATTCTTGCCAACATTTGGAAGATCAATTAGTTCTTTTTTTACTTTGACCTTTTTATTGAAAAACGAGGGATTGATTTTTTTGAGTTGAGCTTTTTGCTTTGAAAGTGAGAGTTTGTTTACTTTTTTGATAGTATCCGAAACTTCTTTTCCAATTGCCCTTAGTTTTGATTTGTCTTTGACTGTAGGGATTATTTTATTCATAACTGCTTTAGGATTAGCTTTGCCTTTGAAAGCTACTGCGTTTTCTAAAGTAAGTTGTAGAATCTTTTTCTTCATAGCTAGAATAGATTGCCGAAATTTAAAAGCTATGCGAATTTAATCCAAGCTAGAATTAGAAGCAGACTATTTACAAGATATATGCTTGTACAAACTAAACAGAAGTTTTTGAGTTTGAAATATGAAATATATGCCAGATAAATTGTTGTAAGCATTCCGAATGCTGCTAAGTATAGAATCCAGGGTGCGTAAAAAGTTAAGTATAGAATAAATATTGTTGAGTAAAATCCAATTCCCAGAATTGAATTATTTATCCCTAACGTTCTCGAATATTTACTTTCAAATGCTGCTGAGCAAGAGATTTTTTTATTTATGTCACAAACGGGAGAATAATCTTCTTGCGCCACTAATTTTCTTTCAACATACAAGGAGTAAACAGATAGAATTAATCCTAAAATTGCTAAGATTTGAATGTAAATCATTTTGGATATGCTTTCTTGATTATAGATTGCTTGTTCTTGAAATGCTTTTGAACAACAGCGATGAATTTGATTAACTCATCAGATACTCCAGATTTTAAATCAGCTGGATGAATTTTCTTGGTCTTGAAATCCTTCTCCAGTTGTTCATATGAATTGTATTCAACAGTTCCACCATATTGATCTGGACGAACTATTTTGAAAGTTTCTCTGACTGGAAAGATTACGTATTTTGCCATTGCTAAAACTCCATTATCTTCAACAACGCCTTCAGGACAATAAGCTTTGTTCATTTTCTTTCTTATTTGTTTTTCTGTGTCTTCAAAAGTTATTGCTGAACTTGTATCTGATGCAGACATTTTTTTACCTTTAAATAATCCCGGAATTATTGGAGTGAAAACACAGGTTGGTTTTTTGTGTCCTAGCTTTGGAACTTCTTCTCTAGCTAGCATGTAGATTTTTCTTTGATCTATTCCTGAGAAAGCAACATCTGCTCCAATATGATGAACGTCAATTGCTTGCATTAAAGCATAGTTGAATGAACCTAAATCCGGATTGCTAACTTGTCTAACTACTTCAGAACTTGCTCTTTTTGCGCGAGTTAGATTAACCATTCCCATCATTTTGTATAAATCCATTACATATTCTTTTTTCATTTGAAAGTTTGAACCTAGAACGAATTTTACTTTTCGAGAATCTGCTCCGACTGACTTTAACATTGCAGTAATTACTTCTTTGTAATATGTTGATCTTGCAAGAGTCAACTCCCATGGAGATTTTCTATCATCTAAATAAGCATGAATGTTTGCCAGGAGAAATCTAACTTCAAATCCGGCATCTATGAAATCTTTTAGTTTACTTGCGAGAATTAAATAAGCGACATGTACTTTTCCTGTGGGAGCTGCGCCAATATACACTACTGGTTTTTTCTTAGAGCGTAATAGTTTTTCCAACTCATCTTGTTTAATTACTTCTTGAGTATTTCTCAGAATTAAGTCGAGCTTTTTCATAGAAGTAAATAGTGACTCACTTTTAAAATGATTTTGGGTAACTTCCCAAAAGTCCTATTTTCTTTATAAACAGACATAATCTTTATATAGCTCTTATGCCTTTTCACAGCATGGCAAAAGATAAGCTTAATTACTGGGCACAGGTTTTGCTGATTTTAGGTGGTTTAAACATTGGACTAGCTGAACTAGGTTGGGGATTCTTCGGATTCCTAGGCGGTTTGGAAATGGTCGTAAACTATCTTGTGGGACTATCCGCACTTTACCTTGGATATGGCCTATTAACAAGCAAGTAAGTAACCTGTGTGGGGGGTTACGAAATGCCTAACTCCCCTTAATTTTCAGAGATATTTCTAATATAAATTAACAGTATTTGTAAAATTATTCATGTCTTAATGCATCTACGGGATTCATTTTAGAAGCGCTTCTTGCCGGAAGAATTCCAGAGATTATTCCTGCAACTGCTGAAAATAGCAATGCTCCACCAATTACTTTAGGATCTATTAAAATCAAGAAAGGTAATCCTGGTGAAAAGAACTCTATTGCAAGCTTTGCTCCAATGGCCATAATTATACCTACTATACAACCAATTATACCACCTACAATTCCAAAGAATGCTGATTCTATTAGGAAGATGGTTAAAATTGCGCGGTTAGTTGCACCAATAGACTTCATGATACCAATTTCCTTAGTTCTTTCCATGACTGACATATACATTGTGTTTGCAATCCCTACTGCTCCGACAAGTAAGGCAATTGATGCAATCCCTACAATTACATATTGAATTATTCCAAGAATATTATTTATTTGCTCTAGGATTGCAGTGGAAGTACTCATTATGAAATTTTTATCACCTCGATAATCTTCATATTCCTCTTCAAGTTCCTTTACAAATTCTTCAATATTTACTCCGTCTTTCACTATCATTTGAGCACCCGTAACTTTTCCTGGAGGTGCAAAGACCTTTCTTGCATCTTCAATAGCCATAGCAATTGAAGTATCATCAGCATCATTCCCCACACGCTCATATATTCCTACAACTTTGAAAGTCTTACCACTTACTTTAATTCTACTTTTAAGATCAACTTTCTTTTCAAAATAATCTTGATTTAATTTCCAACCTATAACTATAGCACCCGTTTCACCTTTTTGCAAATTCCGACCTTTCTCAACTTCGAAATTGGTACGTCCCAGGAATTCACCCCAAAGTTCAGTGTCAATTGCATAAACAATTGGATATTTTTTCTCATCTTTATATTCAACTTCTTGTGTATCATATACATAAGGTATAACTATATCCACCTCTCCGAAAGATTCAAAGAATCTTATATCTTTATTTTCCAAACCGTATTCTCCAGGAGTTGGTCTTGAGAAAGTTGCACCACCTTGAACCAGTATTACGTCAGTTCCAAATTCTTCAAATGCGGCATTGACTGCGTTTTCTGTTCCTTGTGCAACAAGAGTAAGAGAAACAATTGCAGAAATTCCAATAATTATCCCAATTACAGTAAGCCAGCTTCTAAGTTTTCGACGTCTTAAATTATTGAATGCAACTAGAAAATAATCACGCAACATTTCTTCTTTTTCTTCTCCTCAGTTTTCTATAACCAAAGAAACTTAAGAGCAATAGTAGAAGAATATAGAAAGAAGATGAGCTCTTTTCCATTAGACCAATTCTTTTAGCATCGCTTTCCGTAAATACGTTGAAAGTTACTTCTTCAGCAGAATTGTAGTTTTTGTAGTTGCTATCTGAATACTCAATTTTTAATTTGATTGGGACTTCTTTGGAGTCACTTATATCCGGGTTTATATAAATTTGATAAGTTTCTCTTTCGAAATCATCAGTTTCTAGTTCTCCTAAATATTTTCTTGGTACAGAAATGACATTATAATCTTCAGTATCAAGAACCTCAATGGTTAAGAATTGTATTCCAATCTTTCCTTTATTTACTGCAGTAATTATAAGTTTTCCAAGTGCACCAGGAGTAAATAGATCATAATCATCAATCCCGATTTCAAGAATAGGTTTACCGCCCGTATTTACAGTTATTGAAGATTTAACTGTTTTAACACTATTTTCACAGAATTCATCTTGGCAGAATTTTAACTCTAACGGATAATCACTTCCCAGTGCTTGATCATCAACTAAAAGCCGGTATTCAAGAATCTTTAAACCACCAGGTTGTAAGGATTTTATATATTCAACACCAGTATCCTTTCCAGTCAAATAAAAAGGATATTCTGGATTAAGCTTCAGATATGCATTCTTAATTTCTGAATTACCATAATTCTGAACCGTAATCCAAATATCTACATATTTTCCCGGTTCGGCAGGAAGAGGGTCATAGTTTGAGCGTTCAATAGTAATATCTTTTCCATCAACCATTGGAATTGAATAAGTTTTAGTTGTTTCTTCTATAACTTCAATTGCAGAAACTAAAGGAAGTAGTGTAATTATCAGTAAAATTGAAATAAACTTTCTCATTATACCAATTCTCCATCTACAATCTTATAAACTTTTTCACTTTTAGTGATATTAACTAAGTCTCGATCATGAGTTACAATAATCACTGTTTTTCCTTCTTTTTTGTAAATATTTAACAACAGATCCATTATTTTTTTACCTGTGGATTGGTCCAGATTTCCCGTTGGTTCATCAGCAATAATTACTTCAGGATTATTTGCAAGTGCTCTGGCAATTGCAACTCGCTGGTTTTCGCCACCTGAAAGTTCGCCCGGAAGATGCGTCATTCTAGATTTTAATCCTACTTTTGTTAGAATATTTATTGCTCGTTTTTGTTTTTCCCCAGCAGACATGTTTTGAAAAGTGAGTGGAAGCATTACATTTTCCAATGCAGTCATTGATTGAATTAAATGAAATGATTGAAAAACAAATCCGATCTTCTGCCCGCGAATTTGAGCGAGTTCGCTTTCATCTAACTGAGCTATATTTTGCCCGTCGAGTTTTATTGTACCTTTACTGGGGTAATCCAAAGAACCTATTAGATTCAGAAGTGTTGATTTTCCAGAACCGCTTGGTCCGATAATTACTACAAATTCATTTTTATTGATTGTTAGATTTATGTTTTTGTTTGCGTGAATTGCAGCTCTTCCTCTTCCGTAGATTTTAGAAACGTTTTCGAGTTGAATTACTGGTGTTTTTGTCATATTACTATTTGTTCTAAGAACTTAAAAATTTATTTGAATTCTTTATCATACAATTTTATTGAATCATTAATTACTCTCTTTGCTAGTTTTGCGTTTCCCCATTTTCCTAGCTGAACTTCTCCCTTTCTCAAATCCTTGTATCTATCAAAGAAATGATAAATTTCATCTAAGAATGCTTTTGGTACGTCTTTTAGATCTTTAATTTGATCAAATCTAGGATCGTGTGCTGGAACTGCAAGGATTTTTTCATCAGATTCACCGCTGTCAACCATATCTAGAACTCCAACAGGTCTTGCCTTTACAAGAACTCCCGGATGGATTGGTGAGTGAGTTAAAATTATTACATCAAGCGGATCTTTGTCATCACAAAGAGTCATTGGAATAAATCCATAGTTTCCAGGATAAGCCATAGAAACTTCTAGAACTCTGTCAAGCATAATTAATCCTGTTTCTTTGTCAAGTTCGTATTTATCTCTGCTTCCGGCAGGAATTTCAACAATTACATTGATTTCATTAGGAGCATCCTTTCCATAACTGATATCGTGCCACATGTTAGTCATGGTACTTAGATTATAATCAAAATTAAAAAGGTTGTGATGGAAATCGCAGATTCTTATTCAAAAGGCTTTTAAATCGAAATTTGAGAGAATTACTATGAGAATAATCAATAATCCAGATAATAGCGATTATGAAGTACTAAATCGAATCCTTGTTCCAGTAGGGATCGCATCAAAAGCTCAGGATTTTCTAAGTGAAACAACTGGAAATTATGGTTCTTGGAGATATGAGCAAATTCTTAAAGAACGTACACAAGATTTCAAGGCATTTAGAGTATATCCTTCAGATTCCTCACCTCAAGAGGGTGCATGGATGATTAAGATTCCACGAGACAATGATTTATGGAGAAGTACTTTAGACAGTAGAGTTAAAGCACAATACCTTGAATATGAAGAAGGACATTCAACTTCAGATTTTGATAATATATTAGATTATGTTAAGGTTGTTAATGAAAGAATTCCTGAAGAACCAATGGTAGGAATTTCTAGAGTTGAACATATTGATGAAGATTTTCTTATTACAAAATATGCACCAGGAGAAGCATATGGTGATCTAAATAATGTGAGATTTGATTCATTGAAACATTTAGCTTGGACGCTTGGAAGATTGAATGAATCAGGAATTTTTCTGGCAGATTTTCATAATGAAAATTTTGTAATCGATGCAAATAAAGCATATATTATTGATCAAGGTGCTTTAGCAGTTGTTGAAGGAATGAAATTAGAAGATCATGAAACAACCAATATGAGAGATTTATGGAAAGTAATTTCTAATTGTGACACTCATCTTAGCGAACAAGGAGTGGAACATACTATTTATGAAGTAGAACGATGTTTCAAAAATGGATTTAATGGTAAACCTTATTTGGAAGATTTTGAACTTTAATCAATTCTAATTTTAGTCTTTTTGACTATAAATTGAGATTTTTTTAGACCTTCTTCTTCAATAACACTGTTTATTTCCTGCTGTACGACTGGAAGTTCTGCTGCTGCTTGAATGCTGTCTTTACCTGCTTCATTTACTTGTCCAACATTTCGATTGGCTGCTAATTTTTCCATAAGAAGAGTCCTAACTTCAGGTTGAATTTTTTTGCTGGCCTGGATTTTTATCTCGACGCCAGGTATATATTTTATCATATGTTTTAAAAAAATTGAGGATATATAATATTTTCTAATCTTTCAACGCATTGATATTCTCTGTACAGTATTTTGTTATTAAAGCTCTTTCAACATAAAACGCGGCTCGTTCAAGCTCGTTTTCGAAATCTAATCCGCCTAAGAACTCATTTTGATGTTTTTCAAATCCTGCCAAGAAATTGTCATAACTTTGTTCAGTTAGCAATTCTTCATCCTTTAGCTGATTTACTAATTCGTAGAACTTTTCAGTATCGTGATCCAATCTACAATTTGCAGAATATAAGAATCCAAAATTGAAATATATGTTATCTTTTTCTTTACTTTCAAAATGATTATCAATTTCAGACAAATAAAGTTCTAGCTCTTTTTCTACAACTTCAAGTATTTTTCTGTCTTGTTCATATAGTTTCTCAAGATCATCTATGAGAAAGATGTCTCTAACTTCTTTTAAAGTTAACATAGTATTAAGATTTTGGTGGATTTAAAAGTCTAACGTTTTAACAAAAACTTTTACCGCAACCGCAAGACTCTTCTGAGTTTGGATTTGAAATTCTGAATCCACTTTCATTCAAAGTGTCCAAATAATCTATTTTTGCACCCTTTGCAAGTTTTTCAGATTCTTTATTCATTACGAAAATAATACCTTGTGATTCAATTCGAATGTCAGATTGCTTTTCTTCATCAAAATCTAAATCATATTTGAAACCTGCGCATCCACCAGCGACAACATTAATTCTCAGAACTGCCGGCTTGTTTTCTTTTTCAGCCATTTCTTTTAATTTTTCAGCAGCCATTGGAGTTGCGTAAAATTCTTTTCCCTCTGGAACTTCAGTAATTGCTGCGTTAATATCTTTAACAAGATCATTTATTTTCTTTTCATCAAAACCGTGTCCAAGACATCCACCTTCCAGGGTTTCCCAGAATTGAACTTGACATCCGACGCAATGAAGCCCATAAGATAGCATAATTTCTACGGCTTCTGGATGATTCTTAAGAATATCACCGATAGTCATATCTTTTGTTACTATTTGTTTTGTTTCGGTTTTCATTTTAGTTTTGTTATTTTGATTGCTTGTACGGGACAAACATTTTGCGATTGAATTGCTGCTTCAACATCAATGAGTTTGTCATTGAGTTCCACATATTCTCTTCCGTCTTCTTTGACCACTCCTTCAGCAATTATGTGTGCTTTTCCATCTTTTCCCAGTTCCCAAAGTTCAGGATAAACATCGACGCAAGTAAATGCCCCAATGCAAGTTTCAAGATCGATTTCGATCCGGTAATTGGCCATGTATAAAAGTGTTTCAGAGTCTTTTAAGGTTTTTGAAAGGCAAAACTATTCTTCATGTTCTGCTGTTTGATCAGGTGTGCCCTTTCTATATGACTTGAGAGTTTTGTTTATCTCCTCCATCAAATCTTTCTTTTTCTTTTTGGGATCAGCCATATATTTGTCTATCTGAGAAGATATTAAAACATTGCGAGTTTACTTAGTTTATGAAGAGAATTTCTTTGGCTGAATTGAAGAACTTGTCTGGAAAAATTTTCATATATCCTACTGACACTATTTATGGAATTGGTTGCGATGCTACAAACAGTAAACTTGTCCGAAAAATTCGTGAGCTGAAGAAGCGAGAGAACAAGCCCTTTTCAGTTATTGCACCATCTAAGAAATGGATTTATGATAACTGTGTTTTGACTGGCGAAGGTAGATCTTGGATGAAAAAATTACCAGGCCCTTATACTTTGGTTTTGAAGATGAAAAAGAAATGTGTTTCTGAAGAGGTTGCAAAAGAAAAAATTGGAGTCAGAATTCCTGCGAATGAATTCACAAAAAAAGTGAGATCTTTTGGAAAACCGTTCGTCACAACTTCAGTAAATATTTCTGGAGAACCTTCGCTGAAAAATCCTAACAAACTTAAGAATTCAATTTCCAAAGGAGTTGATTATTTAGTTGATGCAGGAACCATTCAGGGAAAACCGAGCATAGTTGTTGATTTGAGTTCTGGAAAAGCAATCATACTTAGGAAGTAGATTTATATATTTGGAATTTGTTGAATTATTATGGCGAAAAGTGAAAAGCAAAAGAAGAGAGATCAAGGAATATTTTTTGGTCTACTTGAAATTATTGATTTCATGATGAATTTTTTGCCTGGAAAGGCTTTGACTGCTTTACTTATTGTGGGCGCAGTTGGTGGTACAGTTGGTTATGGAGCAGGATTTGATTCAGGAGTTAGTTCAGTAGATATTCCAGAATGCCCAAGTTGTCCTGAACCAATTCCCTGTCCTGAAGCTGAACCTTGTCCAGATTGTAAGGAACTTGATGAATATACTGATCAAGAATTGATTGATGCATTAAAGCCGCGTTGGAAATGTTATGAAGTTGATGAAGTGGAGTCTGATGATGCAACAGATGGCGGAAGCGGATATTAATCTCTAAGTCATTTAGTTTTGTTTTTAAAGTTTGGCCCTTATTCGCAATATGTTGTACAGAGTTAAGCACTCGAGTATGGAACCTCGACTTTACGCCGGAGATCTTATTTTTGTTTTAAATTTTTTCAAATTAAAGGAAGGTAAATTAGTTGTTGCTAAACATAAAGGTTCTTTCAAAATTAAACGTATTCACAAAATTAAAGGTGATAAAATTTTCTTAAAAGGTGATAATGAACACCCCGATAAGGATGTGTCCATTACCAAAACAGAAGTTGTCGGACGAGTTTTCACTCTACCGAAACTATTCCGTTCATAACCGCCTCGAGATATTTTACAGGTTTGATGTCAGTCATAGTTGTTCTATGAATTACCCATTTACCATCTTTACTCTTAGTAACTCGAGATTCGATTATTGGCTGCCGAAGCAACTGTTCGATTTTCTTTTCACTAAGTTCCATATAGAAGTAAGGTAGAAATTCAATATAATTAGCAAGGGACAAATTTACCACTTATTGTTTTTGAGATAACTCCAAATTGTTTCGGCTGCAACTGAACCTTCCGCGGCACTAGTAATAAATTGTTTTAGTGTGTGCCGAGTTGTAATATCGCCCGCTGCACAGAAACCTTTGATGTTGGTTTTCTGAGTATTGTCAACTGGAATAAATCCATGTGAGTTTATTTTTACTTTAACTCCTTTTGCTAAATTGTTTAGCGGAATGTGACCGATTTCAATGAATGCTGCATCAACTTCAAGTTTTCTACCATTTTTTAATTTAATTCCTTGAAGAGTTTTTTCTCCGTAGAATTCTATAGCTTCATTTTCAAACATGATTTTAATTTTCTTGTTAGCTTTCATTTGATCCTGCGTAATTGGCTCTGCTCGCATGAATGTTTTTCGAACTAAAGTGTAAACTTGTTTTCCATATTCTGAAAGGAATAAACTTCCAAGTCCGGCAGCATCTCCTCCACCAATAACTGCAATAGTCTTTTTTGCATAAATTGGACCGTCGCAAGTGTAACAATAATGAACTCCTTTTCCTGCAAATTCTTTTTCACCTGGAATTCCAAGTTCTCTATGTTTCATTCCAAGTGCGTAAATAATTGTTTTTCCGTGATAAGTTTTGTCAGCCTTTACTGAGAAAGAACCATCTGACATTTTGGAAATCTTTGTAACTTCTTCTTCAATTTTTGGAACTTTATATTCATCGAGATGTTTTATGAATTTGTTCATCAAATCCATTCCACTTATTCCGGGTTCTCCAATCCAATTGTCAACTTTGTGAGCAATATTTCCAGTTCCGCCAAATTCTTTTGCTATGATTAGAGTCTTCAAATTATAACGTGCAGAATAAAGTGCAGCGCCGAGTCCTGCTGCACCGCCACCAATGATAATTACGTCATATTTCATTATGAGTTGTTGCGGTTTGAATTTATAATAGTTTCTTGAATTATTTTGTCAGTTCTTTAAGTTCAGAAATTCGATCTCTAATTGTATCAAATCCACCTTGCCAGAAAGATTGTTTTGTAATATCTACTCCGATAGATTTCAATAGTTTAACTGAGTCTTGTGATCCTCCGGCTGCTAAAATCTTTTCAATCTTTGGTATGAAAGACTTACCCTCTTTTTTGTATTTTGCATAAAGAGACATTGATAATAATTCTCCAAAGGCATAGGAGTAAGTGTAGAATGGTGATCTGAATAAATGAGGAATATAGGCCCATTCATATTTGAATTCCTCAGAAATAGTTAATGAATTTCCAAACTGTTCTTTCAGTGTTTTGAAATAAATCTCTGAAACTTGTTCATGAGTTAGACCATCTTTAACTTTACTGTATATTTCCTGTTCAAATTTAACAAAGAATATTTGTCTAATTATTGTAGCATAAGCTCCGCCGATTTTATCAGATAACATTGAAATTCTTTCAGACTTGTTTGCCGATTCCAGAAGTTTATCAAATAGAATATTTTCTCCTAACGTGGATGCAGTTTCGGCGAGTGTCAAACCCGGATGAGCTACACTTGGATAATTACCTTTTGTGTATAGATCATGAATTCCGTGACCGAGTTCGTGAGCCATTGTTTCAACATCACGGTAAGTGTCATCATGATTTAACATAATGTAAGGTGTTAGATTTGGAGATGCCAATAATGCGAAAGCGCCAGTTCGTTTGTTTTTTCTTGGATGTGAGTCAACATGTCCCATCTCAAAAATCTTATTTGCTTTTTCAAAGAAAGGAAGATGAAATTCTTTGTATGTATCTAAGACTAATTTTTTAGATTCATCAAATGAATATTTCTTGTTTATCTTTTTTACAGGTGCATAAATATCATATCGTCTTAATTTTTTTAACCCAATAATTTTTGCTTTTAACTTAAAGTATTCATGAAAAATATTTGCGTTTTTTACTGAAGTGTCAATAACTGTTTGTACAACTTTATCAGGAACATCATTTGAAATATTTCTAACTTGTATCGGTGAGTCATATCTCCGAAGCTCAGCCATATTTATCCAGTTTGTTGAGATTGCGGTGTAAATTGAATGAAGTTTCTCAATATTATTTTCATAAGGTTCAAAGAGTGATTTGTATGCCTTTTCTCTGTCACTTGCACTTGCACTGTAAATATATTTTTTTAATAATTCCACACTATCAAAAGTTTTATTTCTAAACTTGAATTTGAAATCATTTGTGATTAGATCATATAATTCTCCAACGATAGAAATTCCTGTTGAATCTTTTCTGATTGCTAATTTTTCCTCTTTTTCCGATAATGAATGTTTTGCAAGATCTCGGGATTTAGTAAATGATACTTCCAGATTTGGAATTGTTTTGAAAAGTCTTTTTGCGTTTTTATCATCAAGTCGAGTTAGTCCGGGAACTTCGAGCCCGTCAAACCATCTTCCTAAAAATAGTAATTCATCAGTTGCCTTAATTCCAAGTTTATTCAATTTAGCTTCCCAAATTTTCAGATGTTTTTCTTTTGCGTTTTCTGATTGTTTCAAACTAAGAAAACTTCCAATGATGTCAGATTTTTCATCAAGATGTTCTGAAAGTTCAACAATTTCCTTAAAAGTTTTTTCAGACATTGAAGGTTTCAAATTTTTCTTATAAGACTTTAATTTAGAAATTTGTGATTCAAGATATTTTACTCCTTTATCAAAATCCTTTTCTTTAATTAGATGATCCAAATTCCATCGAAGCATACTCCTCCAGGTGAGTGAAAGTTTTAAACTCTTCCTCTAAGTTTCATTGCGTCTGCTACTTTTTTGACTGCAACCATGTATGCTGCTTGTCTCATATTTATTTTGTGTTCAGTTTCGAATGTGTCAAGAACAGTATGAAATGCGTTGGTTAGAACTTCGTCAAGTTGATCATTGTATTTTTTCAAAGTCCAATGCTCTCCGGAATTGTTTTGAGCCCATTCGAAATAGCTTCCAACAACTCCTCCAGCGTTACATAAGAAATCTGGAATTATGAATACACTATCTTTGTATAGAATATCGTCAGCTTGAACAGTGGTTGGACCGTTAGCGCCTTCAGCAATAATTTTTGCTTGAATGTTATGTGCGTTGGATTTTGTGATTACGTTTTCTAATGCTGCAGGAACTAAGATGTCACATTTTTGTTCTAATAACTGATTATTAGTTAGTGCCTTTGCATTCGGGAAATCTTTGAGAGTTGTGTGTTCATTTTTGTATTTCAATGCGTCTTCGTATTTGATTCCACGAGAATTGAATATTGCCCCACTTGAGTCAGAGTATCCAATAATTTTTACGCCAAGTTTTTCAAAATGTTTTGCTGCATATTTTCCAACGTTTCCAAAACCTTGAATTATTGCAGTTGCTTTTTTAGGATTAATTTTTAGATGTTTCATCGCTTCGCGAGTTGTAATTACCACTCCAAGTCCAGTTGCTTCAGTTCGACCTTCGTGTCCACCAAGTTCAACTGGTTTTCCAGTAAAAGCTCCAGGTGCAGATTGTTTTGTTTTTTTCTCGTAAGCTTCCAACATCCATGCCATAGTTTGAGAATTAGTATAAACATCTGGTGCAGGAATATCTTTCCAAGGTCCAAGGTCTTTTGCTAATTTTTTGGCATAAGCCTGACTTATTTTTTTGAGTTCATTTTCAGAAAGTTCTTTTGGATTACAAATTACTCCGCCTTTCCCTCCGCCAAGAGGTAAACCAGTCAATGCACATTTCCAAGTCATCCATGCGGAAAGAGCTCGAACTGTATCGGCAGTTTCATCTGGGTGAAATCTTATTCCACCTTTGTAAGGTCCTAGAGCATTATTGTATTGAGAACGGAAGGCAGGAAAACTTTTGATTCCTCCCTTGTCTCCACGGATTCGAATAGTAAATTGGATAAAATTCTGAGGATATCTTAGACTCTTTCTTAACTCTTTGTCTAGATTGAGCTGGTTCGCTACCCAATCGAACTGCTTTTGTGCTTGAATGAAAGGATTTACTGACATGATTATAATTTGAGTGCTTTCTTAATTCGCTCTTTATTGAAACCAATTATTACTGAGTCACCAACCACAATTACTGGAACGCCCATTTGACCTGATTTTTCTAATAACTCGTTTGCCAATTTTGGCTCCTCTTGAACATTTTTTTCTTTGTATGAAATTTTATTTTCTTTAAAGAATTCTTTAGCCTTTATACACCAAGGACATATATTGGTTGTGTAGATTGTAACTTTTTTGTCTGCCATTATGATTGATGTAGAAGTTCATTAATAAATTTATTGTCGCTTGAATTCATATTCCGGTGATTCTCTAATCAATTTTTCAGTGACTTGGAATATTTTCTTGAAATAGGATTTTCTGAAGGTTGAAGTGTCTCGTAGATTTTTTATTGAGTAATTTATCACTGGTGCCATTTCTTTTGACAAATGTTTCATCTTTAGTTCATAGTTTGCAGAAATATAATTCAACATGGCTCTTGTTGCACGATTTTTATCTTTCAAATACCAGCGTTCGAAAGGTATGATCACTGGCATTAAACCAAGAATATAATTTATTGAGGAATAAATATCTTTTCCAACTTTTCTACGAATTTTTTTGTGTCCACTTTTAACGTAATTTACGCTTGACAAGGTCTTTCCTTTTATGACGTAATAGTTTGAATAATCTGCTAGAATTCCATCACCCAAACCTAACTTAATTATTTCATCATTTGCGTATAGGTCTTTCAAAACAAAATTTGCTTGTCTACCGACCTCTGCGAAGATTTGATCAACATGTGTCTTATCCATATGCATATACAAATTTTTTACTTTTGGTACAAATTCTTTGTATGCACGAATGGCATCTGCTCGAACCTTTCGGTCTAGTCCTCTTCGTCGTTGAACTACATGCATTAACTCATGAGACATAACGCCTTGTAATGCTTTGGAATTTGTTCTTAGATATTTTTCAGTTGTTGAACTTATACTTATGATTATTAAGTCAAATTTTCCTGCAGTTATAGACATTGAAGTTGGATCTTCAAAATAAGTTTCTCGAAACTCTTTTCTCAATTTTACAGGAATCCGTTTTTCGATTTCTCTGAAATATTTTGGATCGTCAATAACTAAGAGTTCTTCAATATTTCCAGGAATTCTCCATTTTAGATATATGTCAAACAGTGCTGCTTTTACGAACTCAGGCCGAATATTACCACGGATAGTTAAGTTGAGCATAGAGTTAATGTGTATGATTTAATAAATAATTTTGTTCTCACTTAGCAATGGGAACTTATATATATTTTACTCCACACGCAATGTATGTCTTTTCATGAAGCTCAGAATTATATTGCCGGAAAACTTTCCAAGCAAAGTGGCGATTTTGCTCTAATTTCAGAGGCCGGAAAGGATGTTATCTTGAAATTTAAAGATACCAAAGTTACTTCAAGAAGAAGTTCTCGAGATTCTTTACGAGCAGTTTATAGTCGTGGAGCGAAAATTAAGATTTTAGATTTTAACCTCAAAGGTGACTTAGATGCTCAAATTAAAACGCTGACTAAGGGATTGAAAAAGGATCCAAACTTTAATGGCACTTTAGAATCTCCAAAATATCGAAAGGTTAGTAATCGTCATGATTCTAATTTGAATGATTTTGATGGAACTATTATTTTGAATGATGCAATTGATTTGGCATTCCAGCGTGGTGCTGACAAGATTGATGGCACTTTTACTCATGGAGCCTCAAATATTAGACTTGTAACCTCAGGAGGTGCAGACTTTGATTATGATACGTCAAAATTAAGTATGTCTATGCGTGCGTTTGTCAATGATGCTTCAGCCACTAAAGTGATCTCTTCATCGAATTTAGAAGATTTCAATTATAGGCATAAGATTGACGAGATATTGGATCTTGCTAAACAATCGGTTGGTCCTGAGAAATTTAAACCAGGTGAATATTCTTTAGTTCTTGATCCTCTTGCATTTTCTTATATTATTAATGAATTTGGTCATGCTCATAAATTCTTGAAACGACGCGTTGGTAAATCGGTTGGGAGCGAAGGTCTGACAATGTACGATGTCGGAAATCTACGTGGCGGAATGGGTTCTGCTCCGTTTGATGGTTATGGTCATCCAACTCGAGCCACTGAAATAATTTCTTCGGGAGTTTTGAAAAATGTAGTACATAATCCTTTGAATTTTGTTGTACCGATTGGAAAGCGTTCCCGAGCTAAAATTATTTCCGGAATTGATAAAGGTTTATTGATTACTAATTTTAGGAATACAAAGCGAACTAAAGGTAAATTAGATTTAAAATCAAAAGATGCTGCATTTGTTATTGACAAAGGTCATGTGATTGGTTCAGTTAGACAAGTTAAGATTTCTGACGATATGCTGAAAATTTTGTCAGGATTTTCAGACAGCTCCAATACAAAAGAGCGAATACTTAATCCGGCAGTTCCAACTGCAGTTGAGCTTCCTACGGTCAGAATTGACGGTTTGAAAGTCGCATAAAGATTTATATTCTCTCGAAGTGATGTTAATTTATGTCAGCATTGAAAAGAGAACTTGGTTTATTTGAAACAACGCTGATGGGTGTTGGGATTATTCTCGGTGCTGGAATTTATGTTTTAATTGGTGCTGCTGCAGGTATTGCAGGAAACTCAGTGTGGATGAGTTTCACCATTGCATCCATTGTTGCAATTTTTACTGGATTGAGTTATGCTGAATTCAGTTCTAGATTTTCTGATGACTCGGGAGAATATGATTATGTCAAGAGAACGGTTTCAGAAAAATGGGGATTTATAGTCGGATGGATGATGGTCTTTACTTTGTTAATTTCTGCTGCTGCAGTGGCGTTAGGTTTTGCAGGATATTTTGCCAGATTATTTGCATCTTTAAATTTTGGAATTGTAGCAATTGCCGTAGCAACAATTATTCTTTTTTCATTCATTAGTTATTGGGGAATTAAGCAGGCAGCGTGGTTGAATATTTTGTTTACGTTCCTTGAGACCTTTGGACTATTATTCATAATTTATATTGGGCTTGGAAAAATTGGATCAGTAAATTATATGAGTATGCCTACTGGATTTGAAGGAGTTATTTCTGCAGCGGCCTTGGTATTTTTTGCATTTATTGGATTTGAAACAATTGTAAAGTTGGCGGAGGAAACAAGAAATCCAAAGAAAACTGTTCCTCGAGCAATACTACTTTCAATTTTAATATCTACAGTTATTTACATATTGGTTGCAATTTCTGCAGTTAGTATATTAAGCTGGGATAAACTTGCTGTTTCAACTGCACCGCTTGCTGATGTTGCCGCAGTTGCGTTGGGAGCTTATGCGTTCTTAGCTTTGTCAATTATTGCATTATTTTCAACCGGAAATACTATCCTTATAATTTTGATTGGTGCGTCTCGACAAATATATGGAATCAGTAAGAACTACAAGAAATTAAACAAACTATCTAAAGTTTCGACACGGAGAAAGACTCCCCATATTGCAGTAATATTTACTGCAGTAGTTGCGATTTGTTTTAGTTTGATTGGAAATATCGGAACGGTTGCGGAGATTACAAACTTTGCTGTTTTTGCAACATTTATTTTGATCAACGGAGCATTAATTTTTATGAGACTGAAAGAACGAAAACCCTACACTAAAGGTTTCAGAGTTCCATTATCAATTAGAAAAATTCCAGTTCCCGCAGTTTTAGGGTTGGTATCTTCACTGTTCTTACTTTTACAATTACCGATGTTTGTAATTTTGAGCGGTTTTGGATTGCTTGCAAGCGGTGCAGTTGTTCATAAAATAGTTTCTTAAAATCCACCCAACATGAAGATTAGAATTATGTACGAAATTGATCCAAATATGAAGAATAAAATATCTCCTTCCTTTTCCTTTGGAACAACATCAACCATTACATTGTAAAGCAATGCTCCAGCGATGAATGCTAACAATGAGTAGTGGAGTGTTTGTGGAATTAATAACATTGAAGCGATTATTACTCCAACTAATGTTGAACCCGATAATAACAATCTTAGAAATAATTTCTCTGTTACGTGATTGTGTAGATTTGAAAGTGAGACTTGACTTACTAAAGTGTAGAACAAAATTGGGATGAAGAATAAGACTCCGCCAATACTGTTAGCTGCATTTATTGATACAAGAGTGATACCAATAATTATGTGATACAATAGAAAGGATCCAGCATGTAAAACTCGGAGATCAAAAATTCTTTTGTCTCTACGATCATGTTGATAAATATATTTTTCTATGATGTGAAATGCCATTGCACCAAGAAGAACAAACAGAAATAACGTTCTCTCAAATTCTTGAATTCCCCCATAAAGTTCTGGAAGAAGATATAACAGAAGATAAGCAATTGATAATCCTGCTGCAAATGAACGCAATTCTTTTTGATAGTTTCTATGTTCTGCAACTTTGTCACTAACGAAGTGAGCTATACCAATAATTACTGCATATACTAAATTTATTGGCGCTAACATGTGAGAAAAGGGTTTTAGAACTATATAAATTTTGAGTTAAATCGTTCTTGCAAATTTTAGAATTTCTTTTTTGAGTATGTTTCCTTTTTCTTTGACTGAATATTCTGCTCTAACGCTCGGAATTTTTAGTTGTAAGAGTTTTGATAAATCAATTGGAGTTCCAATAATTGCAACATCTGCGCCAGAGTTTTCAATAGTTTTCTTTAAATCCATCAGTTGTTTTGGGAAATATCCCATTGCTGGAATAATTTCTTTTACGTTTGGATATTTCTGAAGCGTTCTTTTGATTGAACCAATTGCATGAGGTCTTGGATCAATAATTCTCAGTTTTGCTTTTGTTGCAGCAAGATAACCTGCACCGTAAGTCATTCCACCATGGGTTGTTGTTGGTCCATCTTCTACAATTATTGCCTTTGTTCGTGGTTTTATTTTCTGAGTTAATTTTACTAGAGAATCTGTATGCACAATTTTTGCTTTTGGATTCATTATCTTAATATTTTCAATTGCATTATCTATTTGTTTTTTTGTTGCAGTATTTTCTTTATTTATTACAACAATATCTGCAGTCATTAAATTTGTTAATCCAGGATAATAAAGAAGTTCGTGGTTTTCCCTCAAAGGATCAACAATTGTTATTTGTAAATCTGGTTTGAAAAATGAGAAATCGTTGTTTCCTCCATCCCAGAGAATTATTTCTGAACGTGATTCTGCTTCTTTCAAGATCTCAGAATATTCAATTCCTGCTAAAACTGTTCGACCCTTTATTAGGTGTTTTTCATATTCTTCCCGTTCTTCAATGGTGGTGTTGTATTTATCCAAGTCTTCAAGAGATTCAAAAATCTGAACTCTTTGCTTTTCTAAATCTCCATAAGGCATTGGGTGTCTGACAACTGTGTATTTTACACCAATTTTTGTTAAGAAGTCTGCAACATAATCAGTTATTTGTGATTTTCCTGAACCCGTTCGAACAGCAGTTACTGAGATTACTGGTTTTCGTGATTTTATTTGCGTTGAGTTTGGGCCCAATAGCATGAAGTCAGTTCCAAGTGCTTGAACTCCCGCAGCAATTTCCATAACTTTCTGATTTGGTAAGTCGGAATAAGAAAGAGCACATAAATCAACTTTTAGAGATTTTACTAATTCTGGAAGAAGCGATTCAGAATAAATTGGAATTCCTTGTCCGTAATGTTCTCCAGTTAAAGAATTTGGATACCGCTTATTGTCAATGTTTGGAATTTGAGTTGCAGTAAATGCAACTACTCGAAATTTATCATTATTTCTAAAGAAGGTGTTGAAGTTGTGAAAGTCTCGTCCAGCTGCACCGAGTATAATAGTGCGAATAGGTTTCATAATATAACTATATTTCAAAAGTATAAAAATTATTCTAAGAATTCTTTTATGATTTCTGCGGCGTTGTGAGTGGTGATTCCAGTGTAATCATTGTCAGGAACCACTTCAACTAAGTCTGCACCGATAATATTTCCTTTTTTCAGATGTCGAATTGCTTTGATTAATTGATTCGGTTTCATACCTTTTGGGACTGGATGATCTACTCCGGGAGCATAAACTGGATCAAGAACATCAATATCAATTGTTACATAATATCTCTTAGATCTCATTTTTTTAATTTCACTCGGTTTGATTACATGTACTCTTTTAGAATTTTTCAAAAACTCTACTTCTTCTTTGATTTTCTTAAATCTATATCCAATTAAGTAAATATTTCTACAGTGATGTAGTTCCGAAACTCTTCTCAAAACTGTTGCGTGACTAAGTGAGCCTTTGTAAACATCATATGCATCTGCATGTGCATCAAACCAAAAAACATCAAAAGGTTTTATGTTCCCTTGTAAAATTGGTAAAGTAATTGAGTGGTCCCCTCCAATAAAGAAAGGTTTTAATCCAGATTTCCAAATTGCTTTGGCTTTGTTTCGAATTTTATCGTTTGCTTGTTCCTGAGTAAAATTATTCAATCTTAATCCCGGAAATTTTAAACCCAACTCTTTTCTAAGTGCAGCGACAGCTTTGTCTGCTGCCCCTGTTTCAAATTCAGAATATAATGCAATTGGTGCACCGATTAATTGGAAAGCCATAATTATTAACCTTGATATTCGCAACCTGCTGAGGCTGCTAAACTTTCAAGAGGTTTAACTCCTGTTGATTTTTGTCCATTGATCTCCCAAGTTGGATATCCACTTATGCCTGCTACTTGGCAGACTTCAGGTTGAGCGTCTTGTCCTCGTTCGTCACATTCAACATAATCTATTGCTTTGAATGCTGGACCAAATAACTCTTTCTGAGTTGTACAAGCTCCACACCAGAATGCTCCGTACATCTTTACGTTCTTTTCAGTTAGACATTGTGCAAGTTCTAATTTTGTAGGATCTGCTTTGAACATTATTGTATTCATTGCAAAACCAAGCGCTATAATTATTACTATCACGATTGCTGAAGATTTGATGGTTTTCTTTTTTAATTTCATAAAATGTTAACTCCATGTATAATTATATCTGCGTAGATTGCAATCCCAACTGACGCTGCAATAAGTAACACCAATCTCATCAATCTTCCTTTGTTATTCATTTAACGTCTCCCCAACCAATTAAGTGCCATCGACTTCCAAACTTCCGACTGATAGCGACTTTAGCTCCCGGGTTTACTGCTATTGCACGCTTTAGGTTTATTATAGTTGTGTTTCCAATTTGATTAACCATTCCCCAAGTTGTTGCAGTTCCAACATTTAGAACCAGCGGTTCATGCATCTTAACGGGTTCAATTGGCAAATCTTCCTTTGCACCAAGAACTTTATCAAATAAGTGAGGTTCAATTTTTAGATTATTAATAATTTCAGGAGTCTTTCCTGGAGCGCCGATAATATTCCCAACAAGTGAGTCGGTTCTGGTTTGAGCAGGATCAAGTTCGGTTTCAATTGCTACAGAACCTCCCGGTCCTTTTTCACTAATTGATTTGTTTCCAGCTACGATGTTTTTTATTTTTGTTTTTACTGGCGTCCAAGTTGATACACCTTTATTTTCAGTTTTGAATCCAGGAGAAATTTCAATCTCTTGTCCGACTTTAAATTTTCCGCCAGTTATTGTTCCGCCCAAAATTCCGCCAGTTAGTTTTTGAATTTTTGTTCCCGGTTTGTTAATATCAAAACTTCGTGCGACAATGAATGAAGAATCAGCTTTTTCTTTTTCTTTTGGAGTTGGCATAAATTCTTCAATTGCTTCAATTAAAATATCAAGATTTGCTCCCTTTTGAGCAGACATTGGAATAATTGGAACTTCAAATCCAAGAGTGTCGGTTACAAATTTCTCAACTTGTTTGTAATGTTTCTTTGCATCAGCTTGTTTTACTAAGTCAACTTTGTTTTGAACCACAATTATGTTTTTGATTCCAAGAATTTTTAGAACAGTTAAGTGTTCACGAGTTTGAGGTTGTGGACATTCTTCGTTTGCTGCAACCATTAAAATTGCACCATCCATAATTGCCGCTCCAGAAATCATTACAGCCATTAATGTTTCGTGACCTGGTGCATCAACAAGTGAAATTTTTCGAATAAGCTCAGTTTCTTTCCCATCAACTTTTGATTCATTTGTAAAATTACCTTTCTTGTCTTTTCTGATTTCAATATCAGCATAACCAAGTTTGATTGTAATTCCTCGCTTTAATTCCTCAGAGTGAGTGTCTGTCCACTTTCCAGATAGTGCTGAAGTAAGAGTGGTTTTACCATGATCTACATGACCAATTAAACCAATGTTCATGACTGGAAGTGCGTCGTTTTTCATAACTTAGCTTATTGGTTGCGTTTAAAAGTTTTAAGATTGGAGATTATTGTATGATTGTTGAAGGAAAGCCGGAACTTGAAAAATTGCTAAAACAATATGATTCTGGAGAAAGAGAAATTTCAGCTAAAGATTATACTGGCTCTGAAGCAGAAGTTGGAATTTATTCTTATTTGAATTTGTTTACTGTTGCCTCAGATGGTGAAACTTATTTAGCAGCAAATACAAAACTGCAGAGAAATCTTTCTTTAGAGGTTTCATTAGGTAAAAGTTTGAATTTTACTTGGAGTCTTAAAAAAATACTAAACCTGACGGCGAATTATTCTAAGCGAGTTAGAGAACTTACTGAACTTGGAAGAGATTTGTTATTGACTTGGAGAAAACATAATAATTTAGATTTACAAAAAGGAACTAACTTAGAAGATATTAATTAAGCTGCTACTCTCTTTTCCTTACTCTTTGGTCGGAAGTTTCTAGATTGACATTTTGGACAAACAATTGTTTTTGCTTTGATTCTCGAAGCAGATGCTCGAACTTTGTTCTTACACTTTCTACATACAAATCTTCTGTTGAATAATCTTACTGCTGCTTCCGGTATTTTCATTTTATGTCTTTACTATTTCTTTCATGATTTTCTTTCCCATGATTTGCCAGTACAGAATAATTTTTCCTGCTTCGACTTGTGCTTGAAGTTCTTCTGGAATTTCAAGATCAAATGTTTCATAGCTTTCCATGTCCATGATTTGCGCTGAGGTTCCTGAAACTGAAAGAACATTTGCTTTTTGTTTTCTCAAGTTCGGAACTTCTATGTGAGCATG
The DNA here is from genome assembly GCA_014240455.1 of Nanobdellota archaeon. GTDB lineage: Archaea > Nanobdellota > Nanobdellia > UBA10117 > ARS21 > JAAZWY01. The sequence continues at coordinate 138,872 of JAAZWY010000001.1, forward strand.
AGCAGTCATAACGATAACTGTTTTATTTCCAGTAAACATGTTTTTTGCTTCAACCCGATATTTTGCGTGACCGTGCTTACCTGGTGCTGATTTTTGCATGTTTGAAATAATATGAGGTTCTCCATTAACAACAATGTAACGACCTTCTTTCAATTTGCCGATTTCGGCCATAGTAACGTCTGACATAAAATTTGATAGATGGAGAGATTTAAAAAGTTATCTTAATGCTTTTTCAATATCTTCTGCCTGAACCGTTGAACGTCCCTTATATTTTGCGAATTTTATTGCATCATTTGTAAGTTCAATAGCTTTGCTTTCTAAGATTTCGCGCAGCTTTTTCTTTGCCGAATCTGAAACTCTTTGAGCTCCTGATTCTTTCATCAACTTAGACATTGCGGCCAGAGATAATTTTGGCATAAAAAATCTACTCGTTCAAAGTTTTTATAGTTGTAGTTTGTATCGCAGAATTGCTCCAATTCCACCAAGACCGTCAAGAGTTTTACCATCTCGACCCTCTTTGTCAAGAATAATCCAATCTCCGCTTTGATTTTCAACTATCTTTGCAAGTTCTTCTATTTTATTTTCATCAATTGAACTTGTAACAAGCATTAAATCTACTGCTCCAGCATCTAAGGCCTTTCTAACTTTTTCTTCACCATATGTTGCCATGTCGCTAGTTTTTCCTAGAACTCTGAAGAATCTTTCTCCTGCTTTCTTTTCTTTTACGATTGCTTGATTTGCTAGAATGTCTTGAGATTTTTCAACTAGTTCGTGTAGCCCTTGATCACCAACATAACCAATATCTACAACAGAAATAACTTTGTCTTTTATATCCTGATTCAGAAAGTTTTCATTATAGAATTCTTCTTTTGAAGGTCCTGGACCTCCAATTAAAATTCCTTTCAGAGGAGTAACTTGAGGATTAAATTCACTATTTACTGTGTCTGCAACTTTTTGGTAGAACGCTCTTGCTAGATTTTCTCTAACTCTTGCGAATCTTGCTGCAGATTGTCCACCTGCTTTATATTTTCCTGGAACTGCTGAAGAGAAAGTATGAATTGTGTTTATGCTTTTGCCTTTCAGAATTGCAACGTTTGCTTCTCTTCGGTCTAAAAGAACAATTCCATATGCTTCTTTATGTTTAAGCATATCTTCCAGAGGATCTAAATAGAATCCTTGTCCACATTTGTAAACTCGAACTGAAATATCATTATCTGGTTCAATTGACCAGAATTGAATGTCTTGAACTCCTTCTCTTGTTGAAACATTTCCTGAGAATGCAGCTAAACCATGAGGCGGAGTTTTCTTTAAATTCCTTAATTCTCGAGACATTTTTTCTAAAGCAGCAGTTACGTTTTTTCTAGTTGCAGAAGATTTAATATTTCGTGCAGTCGATGCTTCAGAATCAATTTGATCAATAACTTTTTGGATGTTGAAACCTGCAGGTATGTAAACCGATACTAATTCTGTGTGTCTTGCTCGCTTTTCTGACAACTCTTTGAGTTGTTTTTGTAAAGCAAACCGTTTTTTGTCATCCATGATAAGACTTGGAGAGTACGAATAAAAGAGTTACTATTAAATAGAATCTCTGAGTTTTGAATTTATGGCTGAACCGCATGCAAAGTTCGAAATTATAATCGATAAGCTGGTTCCTTATTCAATAGGATTTATTTTAGTTCATTTTATCGGAGCATTTCTGTTTCCAGACTTTTTTCATACTTATGAAGACATAGTTATATTTTTGGAAGTATTTTTGGTAACCTTTGTTTTGGGATTTGATGTTTGGTTTAAATATCGTAGAGCAAGAAACAAACAATATTTTCTTAGACATCACTGGTTAGATATAATTGCAGTATTTCCATTTATGATTTTATTTAGAATCTTTGAAGAAGCATATTTGATTACTCGATTGGCACCAGTAGAAATTGGAATTACAGATACTCAGAAAGTTTTACATGAAATTCGTGGAGCTGATGAAGCGGTGAGATTGGTTCGAGAGGCAGAAGTAGTTGGAAGAACTTCTAGAGTTGGAATGTTTGGAAAAATGTTTAGACCTATTGCTCGAATTCCTAGAGTCTTGAAAGGTATGGCGTTCTTTGAGCATCCATTAACTCGGAAGAATAGAGGACATCATAGTATTCACTACACATTTTACAGTAAGCATGCTAGATCTGCTTTGAAAACTTAATTACTTATTTTTAGTTTTCCGCCACGTTTTAGAAGTATTTCATTTACTCGCGTTGTTCTGCAGATGACATCCGAAGCCTGTTTTATTTTTAATGTTTGAGGATGTTCGATTTTAATTTGTTCCACAACGTCCCCAAGCCTGATTTTATTGGATTGTTTCCATTGTCTAATTTCTGAAATCATATTTTTTGCAAAGTCTCCAAGTGCTTCTGATTTTGCGTCTTTGATTCCGAGAGACTCATATTCAGTTAAGTGAATGCTATTTGTTTTCTTTTCTTTCTTGTAAAGATTTTGATAAAGCTCTTCAGTTAGATGTACAAAAATTGGTGCGAACATTTGAAGAATTCCATATAATGCTCTGTGTGTTGTCCATTGAGCAGCGTATTTTGTTTGTTTATCATCTCCATACATTCTACTTTTTATCATTTCCAAATAGAAATCACAGAAATCTCTTAGGAAGAAATCTTCAAGCTCTTGTCGTGCTTGTTTAATTTGATAGTTGTTGAAATATTCTAAATATTTTTCTTGAGTTCTTGCAAGTTTTGCTAAAATCCATTTGTCTTCAAGTTCAAGATTTTTTGGTTTTCTTGTTGGAGTTTTGTCAAAATTCATGAATGTAAATCTTGCAGTGTTCCAAAGTTTGTTCATTAGTTTTGTTCCGCGAACTAATTCTTTTTCTTGATAAGGAGAATTTTCTCCATAGAGTGTTGTAGTAATGTAATATCTGAAAGCATCTGCGTTATATTTCTCAACTTGTGCTAACGGATCAATTCCGTTTCCTTTTGATTTAGACATTTTTCTTCCATGTGGATCAAGAACCATACCGTTGATTACTATATCTTTCCACGGGACATTGTCGTGATGAGTCAAGGATTTCAATAAAGTGTAGAAGGTCCAAGTTCTGATAATGTCATAACCTTGTGGTCGCAAACTCATTGGTGTGTTTTTGTTGAAGGTTTTTTCATTCTCTGCCCAACCCATAGTTATTTCAGGAGTTAGTGAAGAAGTCATCCACGTGTCAAAAACATCTTTTTCTCCGACTAATTTTTTACCTTTGTATTTTTTTGGTTTATCGCGAGTTGGATCTACTGGAAGTTCATTTTCTTCAGGTAGAATTATATTTCCTTGTTCATCATACCAAACCGGAATAGGAATTCCGATGTGTCTTTGTCTTGAAAGCACCCAATCCCATTGAAGATTTTCTGTCCAATTTCTTAGATTATTGTAGTAATGTTTTGGAGTCCAATTAACTTCTCTTGCTTTTTTCAGAAGTTTAGCTTTTAGATCTGTAACTTTGAATTGCCATTGTTCAAGGATTAAATATTCAGGTTTGTCACCATAGCGATCAGTAACTTGAACTGTTTGCTTTATTTTATCTCGCCGTTTTAGTAAACCAGATTTATCAAGTTGGCTTAGAATTGTATTTCGTGCCTCTGCAAGTGTTAGTCCTGCATATTTTCCTGCTTCTTCATTCAAACGTCCGTCTCTTCCGATGATAACTTTTAGTGGTAATTTGTATTTTTTCCACCATTCGACATCTGTTTTGTCTCCAAAAGTACAAACCATTAATGCACCTGTTCCGAAATCAATTTTTACATCTTTGTCAGCCAGAATTGGAACTTGTTCTCCAGTTAATGGAACTGTTGCATGTTTTCCAACGAATTTTCCATATCGCGGATGTTTTGGATGAACAAAAACTGCAACACATGCTGGAATTAATTCTGGACGAGTTGTTGCGATCTGTAAGTTTGAATTCCCGACTTTAAAATTTATATAATTCAAGAAAGTTGTTTGTTCTTCCTCTTCTAAGTCTGCTTGGGAAATTCCAGTTCTTCCTGCAATTGAATACAATCCAGGTTCACTTGAACGGTAAACTCTTCCCTTTCTATGTAAATCTAAGAAAGATTTTTGCGCAACTCGTGCTGCCTTTGGTGAAATTGTTGAGTAGAATAAATCCCAATCGTAAGAGTGTCCAAATCTATCAAAAGTCTCTCTTGCAGATTTTTCAAGTTCTTTAGTTTCCTTTAATGCGATTTTTATGAATTTCTGCCGAGACATTTTTGTTGATTTTATTCCTAGTTTCTTTTCAACATATCTTTCAGTAGGTAGACCATTGTCATCAAAACCAATTGGAAAAAAAACATTATGTCCAGTCATTCTTTTGAAACGTGCAATTGTTTCAAACATTGTATAAGATGCTCCGTGTCCCATATGTAATCTTCCAGAAATGTAGGGTGGAGGAGTATCGATTGAGAAAACGGGTTTTCTAGAGTTTGGATTAAATTTGTAAATCTTTTTTGTTCTCCAAAACCGTTGCCATTTTGATTCAATTTTCTTATAATCTGGACGTTTGTCTAATGTTTTGGACATGGTTTAACTTGTTAAGAGAGAATTATAAACCTTACTTATATTTCCAACCAGCAATGTGGATTGTATCCCATAGAATTCCTTTCGATCTCCAAACTTTTACTTTGAACCCTGCTTGTTCGAAAGTTTGACTTATTTTATCATCTTCACTCATCCATTCCGGAGCCCTGAATATTTTAAACACTCGATCATAATCTATGAAATAAACTCTCCCTCGTTGTGCCATTCTCAGATTTAATGCATGAAGTACTTTTTCAGGTTCCGATAAATAACCAAGTAAACCTACTGAAGTTGCGCCATGTAAAGTATGAACATTTTTGTGAAGTTCGTGTCTTGATCCAGAACTTTCAAGAATAAATTCAACATTTTGCAGTCCATGTTTCTGAGCAAGCTTTGTTGCATTGTGTAAATTGTTTGTTGAAACGTCAGTTGCAATAACTTGACCTTCTGCTCCAACTAGCTGAGCTAAATCTTTTGCTAGTTCTCCTGAACTGGCACCCATGTTTAGGATTCTTCGTCGTTCAAATCCTTCAAAGTGTTTTAGAATATAGTTGTGAGTTTTTGGTTTTACAAATAATTTGTATGAAAACTTTTGTAATGATGATGAAGTGTCCAATAATTTTTGAACGATTAATGGTTTACTTTCAACAGTACGCATTAAATAAAGAGGTACTCCGAGTGCTACAAACATTGCTCCAGTTGCAGTAGTAATCGGTTCGATTCCACCAAGTAAGAACATTAGAACTAACCCAAGCGTGACTGGCATAACTTTTCCAAATGGAACTTTGAAGGTTCTTTCAGTATCGGGTTGAGTAAATCTGAGTATAGTTACACTTACTACGACCATTGAGTACATGAAAATTGCGAGCGGTAGTACTAATTCCAATAGAAGTGCATATGACCCAGAGATTATTATCAATCCTGATAGCACTGCCTGAACGAGGATTGCTATGTAAGGTGTTTGATATTTTGGGTGAATTTTTTGAAGTGCTTTTGGAAGAAGTCCATCTCTTGCTAAAGCGAAAATTAATCTTGGAGTTGTAATAATCCATGCTGCAGCCCCACCGAAGATATTTAGGAAGATTAGAAGAGTCATTATTTTTCCTCCGGTTGTTCCCATGATTGCGTTTGCTACTTCAGTAAGCGGAGCGTTCGATCCTGCTAGAATTTCCCAGTTGACTGCACCTAACGAAATAGATACAACTCCAATGGCCAATAGTGTTACGCATAAGGTTCCCCACATCATAACTTTCGGAATTACATTTTTTGCATCCTTTGTTTCTTCTGCAAGGTTTGCTACAGTTTCCCATCCGAAGAAGGTTTCCAGAATATATACCATTGCGATTACTAGCGAAATTATTAATCCCTTTTCTCCAATGTGTGGCATCATATTTATGATTTGAATATTTCCGAAGTCAAAATAATATACTCCCCAACTAATCAAAGTCCAAAGAGACAGGATGGTAACAATGGAAAAGATTAGCAGAACCTTTACAGATAAATCTACTCCGCGGAATGAAACCACATTTATTAATGTTACAATTCCGAGAGCAACTACTATTTTGAAAAGTTGAGACATATCAAAGAAAATGGTTAGGTATTCTAAACAACCAATTGACAGCATTGCAATTGTTACGTTTGCAACCATCCATGAAGTCCAACCCACTAAGAATCCGCCAAATTCTCCAAAAGCTTGTTTAGTATATTCATATACTCCTCCGGATTTTGGGAACATTCCAACTAGTTCTGCGAAACATGCTGCTACAAGCATTGCAAGAATTGCTACTCCTACCCAAGCGATTAAGGATGCTGGACCGGCGATTGCTGCTGCGATTCCCGGAACGAAGAATATTCCTGTTCCAATAATTGCGTTTATTGCCAATAGAATCAATACGCTGAACGAAATGCTTTTCTTTAGCTCAGGAGTATTTGATTCTGCCACATTAGTTTTATGTTATTATAGATTAAAATTGTTGGCTACTACTCTTCAGTGACTTGACTCGGAACTATTAAAAATTTGTAGTGTCTGAAAACTTTATGGATGATCTTATTGCGCGCGGATCAAAACTTTATGATTCCGAAGAATTGGCTTTAGATCCAATAATTGGTACTGAAGATGATGAAGAAACTCCAGCAGGATTAACTTTTCCAAAAGATAAATTCCGAATGGATGGTGAAGGAAATGTAATAATTTTAGGGGATTTGTATAATACCTTTCTACAGGCAGCAAGTGGTGCTGAGATGCCGGTTCAGGTTGGACCCGAAACAGAGACAGAGATTGTTGAAGAATCGGTGTTTGATAAGATCCGAAACAATCTTAGGAAATTTAAGAAATTGGAATAAAAACCCCCAATTTCACTGAAAAGTAGTGTCATTTCGAAGCCTTTTTAAGTATTTTATACTAGATTTTTAAAAGAACAAAGAGCTCACAATGGATACATATAATAAACACGAAGAGGCAATGTTGGCAGATATGCATGCGACATTCCCAGAATATCTTGAAAATTCTAATACTGAAATTACAAACGAAATTGAAACAGTACAATCAAATTCACGATTTGGAACTGTTGGAAAATACGTTTTAGGCGGACTATCATTACTTGGTCTTGCTGTGGCAGGCGCTGCAAAAGATATGGCACCATCTTTAGATGATGCAATTGTATATCACACAGACCATGCAGATAATACTCAATTAGTTCCATACGCTGGAGTAACTCAAGAAGATCCAGTTACAGATGGACAAAACATTGTTTTGAATGAAAACGGTAGAATTGTTACTGTAGATACAGAAGATAATTCAATTACACGAAGTCAAAACGCAATCTCAGGACTAGATAATCTTCAAATTAATAACGGAACAATTTCTTTCCAAACAGCTGACAAGATTTTCGCATATGATCGCGAAGGTTTCTTGAATATTGTTGAAGACGGATATGTAGGTTCTCATCACTCAGATGGTGAACACATTCTTAGAGAAGGAAGCAACGGAGGAGTTGTTAGAGAAGATATTTCCTCAGGCGCAGAACAAGTTCTTTATGAAAATGGTTCAGTTTCAAACCTTCGAGTAGATGGCAACTTAAACCTATTTTCAGTTAATGAAGTTGTTGATAATAACACTCTTGAAAGATTAATGCTTGTAGATTCAAACGACGCAGCTAATGCAACTGAACTCCACAATGGACCAGTTAAATTCGCAGAACTGTCTGGAGACAAGATTTATGTTGGAATTGAAAATCCAAATGATAATGCAACCGTTAACATCTTTACGTATGATGTAAATGGAAATCTAGTGGGTTCAGTAATTAACAACGTTTCTCCAAACACATTTGACATTGACCAAGGAACAATGGTTGCTGTTGAAGGAAATCAAACTATTTATGCAACAAATATTGCAACTGGAGACACACAAGTTATTGCAGATTCAAATGCAACTAAAACTAATATTGATATTGAAGGAAACGTTGTTACTTGGGTAGAAAATGGAACTCAAGTTGCTTATGTTACAATTCCAGAGGAAACAGTTGGAAATGAAACTAATGAAACAACTTTAGAAGATTTGATGGCTGAATTAAACGCAACTCGAGATCAATTGAGTTCAGTTAATGATCAATTAAACGCTTCTGAAGCTAATGATACAGCTTACCAAGCTGAAGTTAACCAACTAACTGGTGAAATTTCAGACTTGCAAACTGAAATCAACGGATTAGACAGTAATGCTTCTGACTATCAAACTGAAATTAACCGATTAAACGGAGATATTTCAAACTTAACTGAAAATGTTTCAGACTATTCTGCTCAACTAACTGCAGCACAGACTCAAAGAGATGAAAATGCTACACGTGTTGGCGAATTAGAAGAAGCTTTGGATTCTGCTGAAGGAACTAGTACAATGTCTGCTTTTGTTGGAATTGCACTTGGCGGAGCAGCTGGAGGAATGATCGGTACACGATTAGCTAGTAAACCTGAAGTTGATTACGGTTCTTCTGAAGAAGAGTAATTAATTGGAGAAAACTAAAAAATGAAATATACTCTACCTAATTTGATTAAAGTAATTGATTCAAAAAATCAAAACTGGACTGAGGAACGTATTTCATGGTTTATTGATTCAATTAAAGAAGACGGTACTAATTATAACGCATTAACTAGGGCTGATAGAAAAGTGATTTCAGGATTTTCAGATTCTAAATTAGAAGCATATGTTGGTTCATTATTAGGAGAACCGATTTTGAATAATGCAAAGAGCTCTTCTGAACAAATTAGAGCTGAAGCTGAACGAACTAGAAGTGAAGCAGATAATTATTTACTGGAAGTTACTCAAAACGCACAGACTTCTGCACAACAAATTAAAGTGAGTGCAGAGACGTCCATGGAACAACTATTGGACAATGCAAAGTCTGAAGCTGAACGAACTAGAAGTGAAGCAGATATTTATTCACAACAAATCCGAGATGATGCAAGTACTGAAAGTAAAGAATATTTAGCTAACTTGAAAGCTGCTGAAGTAGTTGAGTTGTATGAAGGAAATTTACCTGCTGAATCAACTCTAATGAGAATGCCAAAAAAGGTACTTTCAGATTATGCTCAGTTAATTAGATGCGATATCAATAATGAAATGACTAAGCGAGAGATTGTAGATACAATTAGTAATAATTATGACGGTCTTGGAAAAACAGTAATCGTTGTTCCGGATAAATCAGGTCAACTTGAGCAAATTAATCAAGAAAAAATGTCACTTGAACTTCTTGAAAATGCTTCTGATTTAAGAATTAGCAAGCTAGATGATCGAGAAAGTGACTTGCAAGATTGGGAAAACCGAATCACAGATCGTGAGCAAAGTCTTGAAGCTACACTCAACGGCGAAGAATACAAAGAGAAACAAGCTAAACGTTTAAAATTAGCTCAAAAGATGAGTTATGTTATGGCAGGAGTGGCTCTTGCGGCAGGTGCAGTATATGGTGAATATACTGGAATAACTGATTTTGTTGATTTTACTAATTTACGAGGATAAATTCATATTCGAAATTGGGGCGCTTGCGTCCCTCTTTCTCCGATTTTTGAAAATTGATTGAGCATAAGACTTTTAAACTATGTTTAATCAGTTGGATTAACTGGTCCGGTAGCGTAGCCTGGTTAGCGCGCACGACTGATAATCGTGAGGTCGCAAGTTCAAATCTTGCCCGGACCACTCACTTCTAAAATGAAAGAACTCTTAAATTGGAATGCTTATGAACTAGTATGATTGAATATTTGAGTCAGTTTGATCCAAGATCAGTTTCAATAGGTATAGTTATTTTTTCAATTATTCTTGCGATTCTTATGCGAAGAGTTTTGAAAGTTGTTGGTAACTTTGCAGCAAATACCAAAACACAAGTTGATGAAATTATACTTGGAAATATTCGTGCACCAATTCAAGTTTTAATTGTTACTTTCGGTTTCTTTTTCGCAGTTAAATATTCTCAACCTGCGTTTACTGTTGGAACAATTACCGTTCTTCAGATATTTTCAATTCTATGGATTATTGCAATAACCTTTCTTGTTTCAAGAATTATTAAGTCACTTTTTGAAGTTTATACTTATGAACTCAAGTCCAAGTTACGTCGAAAAGTTGATGATACACTATTTAATTTTTCTCGGAAGTTGATCAATTTCTCAGTTTATATTATTGCTTTATCTATTATTTTGAAGCAATTTGGAATTGAAATTACGCCTTTGTTAGCAGGATTGGGAATTGCAGGAATTGCAGTTGCAATGGCTTTGAAAGATACTCTTTCAAATTTCTTATCTGCCATTTATATTACTGCAGATAGACCGATGAAGCTTGGAGATTATGTTGAACTGGATGCTAACACTGCAGGATATGTTGTAGATATTGGGTGGCGTTCTACAAGATTGAGAACTTGGGATCACAATTATTTAATCTTACCAAATTCTAAGATTGCAGAATCTGTTTTTAGAAATTATAATGCACCTAAAACTGAAATGACTACTTTAGTTTCTTGTGGAGTTTCATATAATTCTGATTTGAAGAAGGTCGAGAGAGTTGCATTAGCGGTAGCAAAAAAGGTTCAAAAGTCAGTAGATGGAACTATTAAAGAATACGAACCAAGTTTGAGATTTAGAGAATTTGGAGATAGTGCAATAACGTTTACTGTAAGTTTGAGAGTTAAAAACCGGGAAAGTCGTAGCAGAGTTGTACATGAATTCATTAAGGCTTTGAAAGTAAGATTTGATAAAGAAAAGATTGAGATTCCATTTCCTCAAATGGATATTCATATGAAGAAGGGATAGTTTTTTATTGATTCAATAGTTACTAATTTTATGCGAAGTGGTTGTCTCTTCTTATTCTAAAGAACTTTTTTTCTAGACATAATTATTTAAATCTTAAGGCGGTCTTAGTCTTATGACCAATTTGATTAAACTTGCTGAAATGCTACAGGATTCTGAAATTACTATTTTGAAGAGTTTGGCCAAGAGAGAATTAGTTGATGCTCATAAAGATTTGACTAAATCAGAATTTTATCGTAGTGCAATGTATCTAGAGAATAAGAAATTAGTAGATATTATTAGAGCTGAAAAGCAAGTTGTAGTTATAGATCGAAATGGAAAGACTGCTTTAGAAGTTGGTTTACCTGAATTACGATTGCTTGAACTGCTTCGAAAAGAAAGTTTATCTTTGAGCGAGGCGGAAAAACGTCTAGGCTCTGATGAACTTAGATTTGCGATGGGTTACAGCCGAAAGGCAGGATGGGTCACTATCGATAATGGAGGATTAAAAATTACTGCAGAAGGTCGAAAAATTAAAACTAGTGAAGAATCAAAATTATTGAAGAAAATTGGTAATGGTGAACTTGATTTAGATAAAATTGGAGAGTTACAACATGCTTACGTTGTTTTATCCAAGCGAAAGAAAATGATTTCTACAATTCCTCGAGTTAGCATTCATTTGAGAGGAAATGCTTTAGGTTCAGAAGTGCTTAAATTCTTGCCAAAAGGTAAGCGAATTGAGCGTTTAACTCCTGCTATGCTTAAATCCGGTACATGGAAGAACGCCACATTTAGACGATATGATGTTGAAGCTCCAGTTCCTACGGCAGATATAGGCAAGAAGCAATTATATTTACAATTCCTTGATGATATTCGATTAAAGATGGTTGAATTAGGATTTGAAGAAATGGACGGGCCTCTTATTGAGACTCAGTTCTGGAATTTTGATGCACTTTATCAACCTCAGAATCATCCTGCTAGAACTTGGACTGATACTTATCATTTGAATAGCCCTAAATTTGGTAGACTTCCTGAAGGAAAGATTGTTGATGCAGTTAGAGCAGCGCATGAGAACGGTGGGAAAACTGGTTCTATTGGTTGGAAGTATTCTTGGAATCGAGATATTGCAAAGCAACTAATGCCTCGAGCTCATACTACTTCAGTTTCTGCTAGAAAGATGGCTGGAGATTTCAAAGTCCCTGGAAAATATTTTACAATTGGTCGAGTTTTTAGACCTGATGTTCTTGATGCAACTCACTTAATTGAATTTAATCAATTAGAATTTATGGTTGTTGACGAGAATTTGAATATAGGAAACTTGATGGGAGTTTTGAAGAAGTTTTCTGAAGAGTTTGCAGGAGCAACTAAAGTTAGATTCCTTCCTGATTATTATCCATTCACTGAACCTAGTGTTCAGATTGACGGTTATTCTCCCGAATTGAGAAAATGGGTTGAACTTGGTGGGGCTGGAATATTCAGACCTGAGATTACAGAGAGTTTAGGAATTAGTGCACCAGTTTTAGCTGGAGCATTTGGAATAGATCGATTATTCCAGAAGAAGATTGCAAGCAAAGATATTCGAGAATTATTTAGTGATGATTTATCTTGGTTGAAACGAAAGGAGGTAATTTTGTAATGCCAACAATTGATGTACACAAACAAGATTTGGAAGAACTAGTAGGTAGAAAGTTTACTATTGAAGAACTTGAAGAATCTTTGAAGTTTGTCAAAGGTGAAATTGACGGAGTTAGTGGTCATGAGTTGAAGATTGAAATTAAGTCAACAGATCGACCAGATCTTTGGAATGTTGAAGGAATTGCTCGTGTGTTAAGGGCTCATTATTCCAAGAATCAAGGTATTCCGAAATATAATGTAATTAAACCAGAGTTGACTATTAATGTATCTGAGAAAGTTAAGAAAGTTAGACCATGTATTGCTGCTGCGATTATTCGCGATATTAAAATTGATGATGATATTCTGAAACAATTAATTCAAGCTCAAGAAAAGATTGCTGGAACGTTCGGTAGGCGAAGAAGAGAAGTTGCAATTGGAATTTTTAACTTAGATAAAATTGTTCCTCCACTACTTTACACTGCAACAAAACCAGACGGTTTGAAATTTGAACCTCTAGATGGAGAACGGAAAATGACTCCTGCTGAAGTTCTTGAAATTCATCCTAAAGGAAAAGAGTTTGCACATTTAGTAAATAGTCATGATGTTTATCCGATTATTATTGACGGAGCAAATGATGTTGTTTCAATGCCTCCAATTATTAATTCAGAAAAATCAGGAAGAGTTACAAAACGAAGTAAGAACCTACTGATTGAAGTAACCGGTCTTGAAATGAGAAATGTTGAGACTGCTCTAAATATTTTAGCAATGAGTCTTGCAGATCGAGGTGGAAAAATTGAGCAAGTAAATATTGTAGACTCAAGAGATAATATAATTGTCACTCCGACCTTTGCAGTTAAAGATTTCAAAGTTGATAAATATTTGATAAAACGAACTTTCGGATTTATGCCAAGCGATAAAGAAATTAAGAGTTTGCTTGAACGAAGCAGATACAATGTTGTTTCAGTTGATAAAACTGATGACGGTCATGTTCACCTTCAATTCCCAACTTACCGACAAGACATAATGCACGCAATGGACGTAGTTGAAGATATGTTAATGGCTTACGGATTTGATAATATTGAACCTCATTATCCAGAGTTCTTTACTCAAGGAGAATTGAAACCAGCTACCGTAAGAAATAGAAAACTTCGAGAAATTATGGTTGGTACAGGAGCTCAAGAGATATCCACTTTCATTTTAACTAATAAGAAAAATCTTTTTGAGAAGATGAATTTACCTGATGATGAAATTGTTGAAATTGCTAATCCCGTTTCAAGCAATTGGTCTGTTATGCGAAGTTGGTTGACTCCGTCACTAGTTGAATTGTTAAGCAAGAATACTAATGTTGAATATCCTCAGAAGATCTTCGAATTGGGACAATGTGTCAAATTAAACACTCGTTCTCAAGTTGGAAGTGAAGAGATGTGGAAGATGGCTTATTCTGAAGCTGGAAGCAAAGTAAATTTCACGCACGCTAAAACTATTTTACAAGCTTATGCTAGAACTCTTGGAAAAGAATTGAAAGTTGTTTCCAAAGATCATCCAATGTTTATTACTGGAAGATCGGGTCAAGTTTATTTAGATGGCACTGCAGTTGGAATTATTGGAGAGTTACATCCTCAAGTTTTGAGTAATTGGAAAATTGAAGTTCCAGTAGTAGTTTGGGAAATTGAGATTAGATAGTTAATAATTTTTTAACTTTAGTTCTACCTATTGCTAAAATAAATGGTGCGAGTCTTGGACCTGCAGATTTATTTATTAAGATTTTGTAAATTGGTTGGAAGAAATCTTTTGCACCTATTTCGTTTTCTTTTGTTATTCTGCCAAATTCTTTGAAGAGTTGTTTCTCAGTTAGGTTTTTTGAGAGTGTTTTTGTTAAAGCGCTTATTGCAGATTTTTGTTTATCTGTTAGTTTTATTCTTGGAGTTTTATCATTTATTTTGAAAACATATCTTTCGGTTGCGAATTCATTAATCCAATTCCACGCACAAGTTAGAACTTGAGTGTATCTATCTTTGTCAATTTTTCGTTTTAGATTCAGATGTTTTAATGCAGTTCCCATATCTCCCTGGTAAATATTCATAAGTTCAACACAATGTTTGAAGGAGGGTTGAATTGGCATTGTTTTTGGAACTTTATCAACTATGGACATTCGATAAACTCTTTCTTGTTGTACTTGTTCCTTTTTACTTACTTCTTCATTTTCAAATGCAACTCTTTCAGTATAATAGAAGTCTTCGTAGTGTTTGATAATTCCTTCATCCATCGGATAGAATATTTCTGTTTTTGGAGTTCTTCCTGCAAACGTATATCTTGCTAATTCAGGAATATAGAATTTTAGAACATCACCCAGTGACTGAGCATTTCCTGCAGAAGAGGACATTTTTCCAGTTCCACCCTTCATGTTAATGAAATCATACATTACATAATCTGGAGCGACCCAATCGAATACTTTTACAATATCTTTTCCGACAGTGTATGAACTTCCGTAAGTTGAGTGATCTTTACCGCCCGGTTCAAAGTCAACTCTTTCATGAGCCCATCTCATTGGCCAGTCGGCTTTCCAACGAAGTTTTATGTTTCCGTCTTTTCTGAAATCTAAAGTCTTAGTTTTTCCTTTATTAGTTTTGTATGTGATTATATAATTTCCATCATAGTCAATTATTTTTGTATCATCTTTTCCCGATTCGGAATCATATATTGAAGCAGGATACCAGTCTTCACCCAGAGGAACTTTTCTATATTTATTTAGAATTTCTGCAATTTTTTTTCTATTTTGAAATGCAGTTTTAATTCCTTCACTGTAAATTAGTTTTGGATATTGTATTCCTTGGTTGATAAACTCTGGATAAATTCCAACAATTTTTACTGTATTTTCTAGTTCTGATTCAAGATATTGAGCATAAGATTTGTGTTTGGTTCCAAAAACATTTGGAACTTGAATTACCGGTTTTCCTAGATTTTTCTTTAGAATATTTTTCTTTGGCATATTTGCTGGGACTTTTCTGAATCGGTCATAATCGTCCCATGAATAAATGAATCTAACTTTTGCTCCTGCATCTTTTAAGGCTCTTGCAACAATATCAGTAGTAATTATTTCTCTAAAATTTCCAAAATGGATTGTACCGCTCGGTGTAATTCCTGAGGCAACAGTAAAAGATTTTCTTTTTCTTGATTTAATCAGATTTTCAGCAATCTGATCTGCCCAATATTGAGATTTCATATAGTTCGTAGCTTACGCAACTTCTTAAATTTATCTAGAAATGATCAAAGTTGCACTTGAATTTACGCCAGGAATATTTCTAACAATATCTGATACAAACTCATCCATTCTTTGAACATCTTCAGTTTCAAGTTTTGCAATTATATCCCAACTTCCAAATAATTCATGCACGAACTCGATTTCATCATGTTTCTTTAGTTCTGTATAGACGTTTCTTTCTGAACCTGTTTCGGTTCCAATTAATAGCATTGCACTTATTTTTGCCATAGTTTTGCTTTAGTATTTTAATATAAAAAGGGATTGATTAGTCATTATCTTCGACAACATCGTCAAGGTCTTTTATTGGAAAATAGGTTCTTCCCTCAATTCGTTCCTCAAATCTGATACGGTCTTTACAATATCGAGGAATAAAGAATCCAATCTTTCTTGTACTTAGACTGTGATTTCTCATTCTTCTTTCTACAGTAAGATAACCTACGATTGCTGCTGAACTAACTCCTGGATTTGAGCTTACAAAATTATAGATTTCATCAATAAGTCTGGTTCTTCTGGCTTCTTTTTGTATACCCATTTGAATATATAGCGAACGAGCCTGACAGGATTTGAACCCGCGACCTACTGGTTAAGAGCCAGTCGCTCTGACCAGACTGAGCTACAGGCTCGCTGTCTAATCGTTCTAAAAGACCTTTATAAAACTTTCCAAGAGTGTTTCGTAATTATAGGAATTTTCCCATAAGGAAACCGGCGATTGCACCAATAAGCAATCCTTGGACAAATTCTTTTAATCCATATTCAATCTCTTCTCGTGTTAATTTTTTTACCATTTTATCTGTTTTTTCCTGGTAGGATTTCTCTGAGTTCAATTGAACCTAAGACGGTTATTACTGAACCGACGCCTACAAATAATGGACCGTGTAAAGCCTTAATTAATTCTTGTCCAGGGATTAGAATTAAATTTGAATAAAGCATTATCAAATAAAGACCATATCCTGCCCATGCGGTTCCGATGAAAATCATTAAAAGACCAAGAAATTCATGCATTCTTATGTTGTGTGAAACCATACTGAATTAATCCTATGATTATTTATATAGTTGATTAACTCTGAGTCGGTGGTTACAGACTTAAGCGTAAGCTTTATAACTGAAAATTCGTCTGAAATGACACGGGGCCATGGGGTAGCTTGGTATCCTTCCTGCTTTGGGAGCAGGCGACCGCGATTCAAATTCGCGTGGCCCCATTCATGCGGGTATGGTGTAGTCTGGTATCACTCCTCCTTGCCAAGGTGGTGACCCGGGTTCAAATCCCGGTACTCGCATTCAAAAAAAATGGTAATCTTGGAAATTTCTCAAGAAGAAGCGAAGAAAAGCGAAGGTCTTTATCTAGATGTTCGTAGATCTGATGAGCGAGCAAAAGGACACATTGAAAATGATTTACACATTCCAACTAAGGAACTTGAAGATAGATATGAAGAACTTCCTAAAAATAAATTAATTATTGCTTATTGTGGTGGTGGAAGCCGAAGCGTTTATTCAGCTTTGTTTTTACATTCGAAAGGTTACAATGTTAAGAGTTTGATTGGTGGATACCGCCTATATAAACCAGAGTAACATATTTAAAGAACTAGATACATTGTCATTTATGATTGCAACCCATGAATATGGAAAATGGGCATTTCTGCTTGGAGTATTAGTTTCTCTATTCTCCGCAGTTTTGACCGGCTTTCTAAGCGCAGCCTCAATCATTTCAATTCTGTTTGTTTTAGGATTGATTGTGGGATTCTTGAATGTTTCACGTGAAAACTCTGTAACATTCTTGATGGGTGTTGTTGTTTTATTATTGTTAGGAGTCGGTGGTGTAAGTACTTTATCACAAATCGCACTTCTTGGCCTAGCGGCTGAATATGTAACAACAGCATTAGGTAGTTTCATTGCATTTGTTGGTGCAGCTGGATTAGTTGTAGCAGTACGTGCAGTTTTGGATACTAACGAAGGCTTAGGAAAACTTGGAATTCGAAGACGGAAGTAGAAATACTTTCGTTCTTTTATTTTTTAGAAAATAAATGTTTACCTTTCTTAATTTTTGTTCCAACTTTAATTGAATCTGATTTGATTAATGGAACTTTCTTTATTCCTAATTGTTTTGCTATTTCTTCGGAGGCGTTTGGAATAATTGGATAAGTCAGTGCTGAAATTAATCTCAGACTTTCTGCTAGATTGTAAAGTACCTTTTCTTTTTTCTTTCCTTCAAGAGTCCAAGGTTTTGTTTTGTCAACATACTGATTTACTTTTGCTATAAATTTCCAGACTGCTGCAACGCCGTGGTGAAAGTCAAAATTAGCTACGCTTTCGTTTAATTTCTTTAGAGCAGTATTATATTCTTTCTTTAGTGTGGTATCATATTTTCCCGCAGGGACCTTTCCTCCCGATTTTTCAATTAGATTTAATGATCTTGAAAGAAGATTTCCTAGCGTGTTTACCAATTCTGCGTTGTGTCTATCAATTAGATCTGTTTCTGAATAATTTCCGTCTTGGTTTGATGGAATACTTCTTAGAAAATAATATCTAACTGTGTCCAAGCCATAGGTGTTTATTTGGTCAAATGGATCGATTACATTTCCAATTGATTTAGACATCTTTCTGCCTTTTTCGTCATTTATGAATCCGTGTACTAGAAGTTCTTTTGGAGTGGCAAGTCCTGCCGAGAGTAACATTGCTGGCCAATATATTGCATGGAACCGAGAAATGTCTTTTCCAATTATATGAGTCTGAGCTGGCCACCATTTTTTGAATTTATTTGAGTTTGAACCATAACCAACGCCAGTTATGTAATTCGGTAAAGCGTCTGCCCACACATACATAACCTGGTCTTTATCTCCCGGTACTGGAACTCCCCAAGGTAGTCTTGATTTTTCTCTTGAGAATGAAACATCTCTCAAGTCATTTTTTAGGAAAGATAATATTTCATTTTTTGCTGCCTTTGGTTGGATTTTATATTTATCAGTTTTAATTAAAGTGATTAGTTTTTCTTTGTAGTCTGAAAGTTTGAAGAAATAATTCTCTTCTGATATTGTTTCAAGTTTTTTACCTGGATGAATTTCGCAACAACCTTTTACTATTTCTTTATCTAGTAAAAATTTCTCACAACCGACACAATATTTTGCAGTGTATGATTTTTTGTACAAATCTTTTGATATTGCTTTCCAGAGTTTTTGAACTCCTGGCCAGTGCTTTTTTGAATCAACAGTTCTTACGAATTGATCGTGAGAGCTTGAAATACTTTTGAAAACAGCTTCAACGTTTTTTGCATTTCTGTCAACAAATTTCTTTGTAGGAATTCCTTCTGCCTTTGCGGATTTGTAGTTTTTTAATCCGTGATCATCAGTTCCAGTTTGAAATATAACTTTGTTTCCTTGTTGTCTGTAATATCGAGCTAGAAAGTCTGCTAATATATTCTCGTATGCGTGTCCAATGTGTAAATTAGCATTCGTATACGGAATTGCGGTTGTTAGGTAAATGTGTTTAATTTTATTCTACTTCTCCTAACTCAAAAAGTATAAATACCTTAAAAAGCATTTTGATTGTATGTGGTATTGGTTTACAAATAAGCTTCATGAATGGTTGTTATTTATTCTAGTTATACTAGTGGTTGGATTAATCTTTTTTCCAGAACCAACTACAAATTTAGGTGGTTATGCTGCCTCAAATGTTCGTCCAGTTGCAGAACTAGCGCTTTACTTTATGAGAGGAGTATCTGATATTGCGGGCGGAATTCTAGATGCAATGTTCTCGTAACACCTAAAATCTTAAAAATGAGTAAATTCATCATTTCTTATGAAACATTACATCTTTGCAGTGACTGTTACAATAATTGTTCTTGGACTTTATTTTAATACTGAGGTAACTAAAGAATTTATTTCTGGATTTTTGAGTCGTTTTGCTGATATTCTTTCTATTTTAAGCACTAAGTAATTTATTTATAGGTCTTCGGTGTTTTTAGTTTATGAAGCGAGCTTATGAAGGAGTTAAGAAATATCACATCGGTGCTACACGAGTGCATCTTGCGTTTATGTTTGCTGCTAGAATCTTGATGGTTTTAGCTATTCCGTTGTTATTTATTCGCGTTTATCGTCCTTTTGCAATTGGGTTGATTCTAGGGAGTCTATTGCTAAATAGTCCAATTATTAGACAAGTCTATTATGTTAATTTTAAGAATCGTAAGAAGAAGCGTCGACGTAGGCGAAAGAGAAAATAAGTTCATTCGCAATATTTTTAAGTTTTCTACAATATGAGTTGCTAAGCTCTTAGAGCTACATAAACAAAGGAATACAAAATGGTAGACTTCAAAACACTCGGTTCCGAAGATATTAAATTCGGAAAAAACAACTTCATTGAAGTGGCACGAAAAGTGGCAATTTCTGACGAAGGTGAAAATGAATTTATCTCTGTTTCACGGGGATTTTTTAACGAAGAAGGCGAAAAGCGCTATTCGAAAGGAAAGAATATTGCTCTTCCATCCGATAAAGATTTATTGGATAAGGTTGCAGACCTTTTGAAAACTGCATAGGGGCTTAACTGCCCCTTTATATTTTATTTATTTTGGCAGCAAGGATAAAGTCGTTTATACTTAATCCATTGATTGCGTGAGTGTAAGTTGTTATGTTTACGTAACCCCAACCCAGTTGAATATCCGGGTGATGGTTTTCTTTTTCTGCTATTTTTCCGACTTTGTTTGCGAAGTTTTGTGCTGATTTGAAGTCTTTGAATTTGAATTCTCGGTATAAATGGTGGTTTTTTATTGCTTTCCAGTTGGGTGTTTTCTTCAAATATTCCTTTGTTTGTTTTGGTTTGAAAGTTGGAGTCCCACCTTCACAAGGTACGCATTTTTGTTTATGTAATTCCATATTAACTAAAGAATTTAGTGTTATATAAGTTTTACAACTTTGTTTGCACTCTCAGCCAAGCGTTCATCGTGAGTTATTATGAATGTTTGATCTATGAACTCTGAAACGTTTTCGTGGATTATTTCAATTAGATTTCTCACAGCTACTTCATCAAGATTGTGTGTCGGTTCATCTAAAATTAACATACTCACTGACGGTGCTAAAACTCTAGCAAATGCAATCTTTGCTGCTAAACTTGCAAGCATTCTTTCTCCACCTGACGCAAATCCAGAAACATTTATCCAATCGCCTTCCGGTTCTTTGAGTTGTAAAGTATAATCATTTCCTAGAGTAGATAATCTCAAACTTATCCAAGAATCATATGGATAGATTTCAAGCCAGACCGAAGCCATAACTTCATTTACTGCGAGAATTAATTCGTCTCTTAGAACTTCTTGAGCTTGCATTATTGCATTCTTTAGCTTGTCTAGGAATTCAACTTTTTCTCCAAGTTTCTTTACCTCTTTTTCAAATTGTTTTAGTTTAGAAAGTCTTTCTTTCAATTCCTTTAATCTCAAATCTTTCTCTTTAACAATTGTTTCTGAATTCTCTAGCGAGGTTTTGATTTCTTGAGCTCTTCTAATTGTAAAGTTATATTTCCCTTCTGCTTCAGTTAATATTTCAGGTTTGAAACTAAATGAAACTAATTTATTTTCAACTATGTTTAATTCTGCAGATAGTTTTGTTTCTCTTCCCTTTGTCTCAATCGCATATTTATCTCTGAGTAAATTCTGCGTTTCAGTATTAATCAAGTTAAGTTCATTTTCAATAGATAGTTTTCTTGAGTCTAACGCCTGTTTCTGTTTTGTTAATTGTTGTATTTTGTGAGTGTTTCTTCCAAATTCTAAATTAAGTTTATCTCTTTCTGAATGAATATTTTTTTCAATTTCAATTTTTTCTAAAATACTACTTTGATCTTTGTAAGCTCCTTCAAATTCTGAAATTTGTTTCTCCAATCTTTTTTGTTCAGTTTGAAGTTCGTTATTTTCCATAAGTCTCTTTGCTATTTCTTGTTTTCTCTCTGAGATCAAATTATCTTTGGCAGTAATTGTGAGATGATTTCTACAAATTGGACAAATATCTGCAGCAATTTCAAGCTCTTGTATGTACTTTCTTAGACTGTTCATTTCTGCAAGGTGTTCCCGGTATTGATTATCTAATTCTTTTTCTCTTGACCTTATGTTTGCTATTTTTTCGCTCAAATCAGTGAACTTATGTGCTGACTCCATTGTTGTAAGCTTTTGCCTAAGTGTATTTATTTCTGAGATTCTTTTAGAGAATTCTTGAAGTTTGTTTTCTTGAATTGAAATCAGTTTTTCTAGCGTCATTAATTCAGTGTTTAGTTTTTCGTTGTGAGACTTGAACTCTGATTTTGAAGTTGTTAGTTCTTTCTTTTTATGTTCGTAAGATTGAAGATGTTGTGTTATTTCTTCAGCAGATAGTTTTATTTCTTTTCCTGCAAGTTTTAATTTTATTTCTGATAGCTCGCTCTCTAAAGATTTTTTTCGATTAGTTAACTGGTTCAATTCAGCGTTTGCTTTTCTTAATGTATCCAATTCCTCTTTGAATTTTGTTTCATCTTGGAGAACTATTTTTAGTTCAGCAGATAGAGTAATATTTATTTCTTTTATTTCTCCAAGTTCTTTTATGAGTAAGTTAATATTTGTATCAACTTCAGTTTTGTTTTCTTTATCTAATACTTCCGATAGATTTTTTTGTTTCTGGTTTAGTTTATTTCTCAAAGACACACAAGTCTTTCTTGCGATTTCAAATCTATCCAAATTCATCAATTCATCAACTTGTTTTTTTCTGTCTGCAGGTGTAAGTCTTAGAAGTATATCTGTTTCATTTTGAATAGAATAAACTGCCCTTAAGAACAAGTCTTCATCCATTTTTAGTTTGTCTGCTATGAAGAAGTTTACTGCGGTTGGATTTGGTCCTGCCAGAAGTTTTCCTTTTGAATCTTTAACACTTCCTTCTGAAGTTTTATCTGATTCAATTTTTCTTGTTATTATTAATTTATTATTATGTACATCTCTTATATGTAATTCAATTTCAGCTATTTTTTCTTTTGAATGTTTATTAATTAAATCTGAGGTTTTTAGATCTCGTTTCTTTAATTCTGAGAAAGTTCCGAAGAGTCCATAAGCTATTGCCTGAAGTATTGAGGTTTTACCTGAGCCCATTCTTCCGATGATAATATTTGACCCGTTGGTGAAATCCAGTTCTAACTTTTTATGTTTTCTCCAATTAGTTAGTTTAATTTTATCTATCATAGTAGGTTTTCGGCAATATCAATATCGCCCTGACTCAATGCAGTAAACAAATCGTTAAGCTTGGCTGTGTCCTTTATTTTCATTTCCTTTGCAAGTATTTTTACACCCAAAGATTCAATTGAGATTTTATTTTGTTTTAGGTCTGAAATAAGTTTTGCTTTTTCTCCAACTGCTTTTGAAGTCAGTTTTGATTTGTCAATTTTTATTATTGCTTTATCTTTGTATTTTTTTGTTAATGCTCTGAATGAAACATCACTTGGAATAAATCCGTCTGCCAATTCACCTCTCAAGGAATATTTTAGAAGTGGGATTAATTCATGTGTGTGGTATTCAATTTTTTTAATTATGTCTTCTTGAATCTTTGCCGTAATTTCTGAAGGTTTGTTATTTTTAATTTCAATAACTTCATAATGAAGTATTCGTGATTTTTTTAGTTCAATAAATTTGGAGGAAATGTTTTCCTTAACGTCAAGAATCAGTATTCCTTTTTTGGATTTACTTTCAATTCTTTTCATCTCAGTCATTACTGTTGAACCTGGAAGGACTACTGGTGCTTTTGTTGAAGGATGTTTATCACTTTGAGCCCAGTGAATATGTCCAAGAATATGATAATCCATATTTGTTGGTAAGTCTTTGTAACTTAGAGTTTCTGGTGGTTGGTGTGGGAGAAGTTCTTGAAAGTTTTGATGGATAAGGAAGAGATTCTTCATATTTGGAAAAGCCTTAGGATTCCAGTCCTTTACTGTTTCTTTTGCGAATAATTCTGAAACATTTGAAAGTCCATGTATTCCTATTCTTTCTTTTCCAGCTTCAATTACAACTGAATCTTTTTCTAATAAGTGAACACTTCCTGCGTTGTGCAATACGTGAAGAGGATTTACGTAACCCGGCGGTCTTTTTTCATGATTACCGTATATTAGAACTACAGGAGGTATTTCTTGAGTGAGAAGCGTTTCTTGTTTGTTTCTCACTTGAGTTACCAATTTTGGAGTATTTAGTTTCTTTAACGAGTTAAATAACTTTATTGCTGGACTAATTACTTCGGGTTTAGGAAGTCTTTCGTGGAAAACATCTCCCGTTTGTACGATTAAATCAACCTTTTCAGAGATGGCGATATCAAAAGCTTCCTTTGCATTGATAAATGAGTCATTTTTCCTGAGTCCGTGGTGATCGAAACCTAGATGCATATCTCCGATTACTGCTATTCGCATGGAGTAACTAGTTCAAAATTGTTTTTAAGAATTGTAGAGATTGAGCCTATAATTCAAAATTGTTATAAACGTGGTTAGGCTTGCTTAAGTATGGCTTTAAAAAATAAGAAGTCTAATTTTTCTGAATGGTATACTGAAGTAATTCAGTCCGCTGAGCTCGCAGACTATACAAATGTTTCTGGAGCGATGGTTTTACGTCCAAATAGTTATTCAATTTGGGAATCAATTCAAAATTATCTGAACAGTCGATTTAAACGAGACGGAGTTCGTAATGCATATTTTCCAATGTTCATTCCTGAGAAATTATTGAAGAAGGAATCTAAACATATAGAAGGTTTTGCTCCAGAAGTTGCTTGGGTAACTCATGCTGGGAAATCTAAGTTGAAAGAGAAGCTTGCAGTTCGTCCAACTTCTGAAACAATTATGTATGACTCATATTCAAAATGGATTCGATCATGGAAAGATTTACCTTTGCGTTTAAATCAATGGGTAAATGTTGTTCGATGGGAGTTCAAACATCCAACCCCTTTCTTGAGAACTCGAGAATTCCTTTGGCAAGAAGGACATTCAGTTTTTGCAACAAAAGAAGAAGCAGATAAAGAGGCGTTCAAAATGTCTCGTATTTATCGTGATACCTATGAAAAATTAATGGCAGTTCCAGTTCTTGAAGGATTAAAATCTGATAAAGAGAAGTTTGCCGGAGCAGATTATTCAATTAGTTTAGAAACACTAATGCCCGACGGAAAAGCAATTCAGGCTTGTACCTCACATCATTTAGGTCAGAACTTTTCCAAACCATTTAAGATTAGTTTCTTAGATAAAAATGAAAAGAGAGAATTCGGTTGGCAGAATTCGTGGGGATTCACTACTCGAAGTTTAGGAGTTATGATTGCAGTTCATGGAGATGATAAGGGATTGGTTTTACCTCCACGTGTTGCTCCGAATAAAGTTGTAATTATTCCAATTCTGTTCAAAGGAAAAGAAGCTCCTGTTTTGAAAGCAGCAAATGCTTTGAAGAAATCTCTGAATAAATATGGCGTAATTCTAGATGATCGAGAAGGTTATTCTGCTGGACGTAAATTCAATGACTGGGAAGTTCGCGGAATTCCGCTACGGATTGAAATTGGTCCGAGAGATGTTCAAAATAAGTCAGTTGTTATTGCTAGACGAGATACTAGTGAGAAAGTTACTGTTAAAGTTTCAAAATTGGATTCAACTGTTTTGTCCATGCTTAAATCGATGCATTCAGATATGTTTGATAGGGCTAAGAAGAATTTAATGGATTCAATTGTTGATGTTGACTCAGTTTCCGGATTGAAAAAAGTAGTTTCTTCTGGAAAGATTGCACGGGCTTACTGGTGTGGAAGTGTTAGTTCAGAAGACGAAATTAAACGAAAGACCGGTGCAAAGAGTTTGAATTCTGAGTTGCGTGCGAGTGTTCGTAGTAAAAGCTGTTTTGTAACTGGAGGAGATGCCAAGTATTTGACTTATTTTGGGAAAAGTTACTAGTTTCCATTAGAAAACCTTTTAAATTCCAAATCGAGTCTATTATTATCATTTTAGGTGACATTAATGAGTAACCAAAAAATTGAACCAAAGAAAGGAACAACTACACTCGCTATGAGATATAATGGTGGAGTAGTTCTTGCAACAGACAATCGAGTAACGATGGGAAATATAATTATCTCTAAAGTGGATAAGGTCTTTCCGGTTACAGATTATTTAGCAATGACAACTGCTGGTACTGTTTCAGATAATCAGATGATTCTAAAACATCTTCAAGCAGAAATGAAATTATATGAATTGGAAACTGGGAAGAAAGCAACTATGGAAAATCTGAGTTCAGTTTTGCAAAATATAATTTACAGTGGTTACAAATCTTGGAACCCATTCATGCTTCAAAATATTATTGCGGGTTTGACTAAAGACGGCTCATTCCGATTAAAATCATTAGATCCTTCCGGAGCTTCAATTGAAGATCCATACACAGCAACAGGTTCAGGTATGATGTTTGTACTTGGACTAATGCAAGATTCATACAAGGAAAATATGTCTGAACAAGAAGCAGTTGATTTGGCAGTTCGTTCAATTCATTCAGCTGTTAGAAGAGACTCAGGTAGCGGTGATGGAATAAGCATTGCAGTAATTGATAAGAAAGGATATCGAAGATTACCTGATAAGAATATATCCATGATTCTTAACGAATAAAAATTTACATTTATTATGGCAACAGTAATACAACAAATCATAAATAAAATACCTAAAAGTAAACAGATTTCTAATCAGAGCTATGAAGGTGCGAATATAATTTTGTATACCAAAAGCAAAGAGTTCTTTAATAACGGAACTTCAACTATTCGAGAACTCGTTAATGAATTCAAAAAGAGGATTGAATTACGTTTAGATCCAAGTCTTTTGAAAACTGAGAAGAAAGCTGAAGAAATAGTTATGGAACTTGTTCCAAAATCTGCAGGAGTTACAAGAGTTTTATTTGAACCTGCTAGAAGTGTTATGATTATTGATGCTAAAAATCCTAATGAGGTAATTGGACAAAAAGGTTCTTTGATTAGGAAGATTAAAGAGGAAACACTTTGGAGTCCAGATGTTAGACGAGATGCAATTATTCAATCTAAAATTACTGATTTAATTCGAAGAGTTTTACACGAAGACTCCGCTGAAAGACGGAAGTTTTTGAACAAAGTAGGGGAAAGAATTTATGAATTCAAACGTGCTAGAGATGACTCTGAAATGTGGGTTAGAATTTCATTCTTGGGTGCAGCTCAACAAGTCGGTAGATCGGCTTTTCTAATGCAGACTCCTGAAAGTAATATTCTAATTGATTGCGGAATTAATCCAGCATCAAATGATTCTTCAACTTATCCTAGGATTAATGTTCCTGAATTTGATATGGCTGAATTAGACGCAGTTGTTATTTCTCACGCACACTTAGACCACTGTGGATTTTTACCATATATTTTCAAATATGGATATGACGGTCCAATTTATTGTACTGCTCCAACGAGAGATATTATGGCAATGTCACAATTAGATTACACTTCAATTGCAGTTGCTCAAGGGAATAAAGGAATTTATTCATCTAAAGAGGTTAAGAAAACTGTCAAAAATACTATTGCTTTGAAATATGGTTCAGTTACAGATATTACTCCAGATGTTAGATTGACTTTACACAACGCAGGTCACATTTTAGGTAGTGCTATGTGCCACTTTAACATTGGTGACGGATTCCACAATTTGCTATATTCAGGCGATTACAAAGTAGTCAATACTAAATTATTGAACGGCTCACATTATACTTTCCCTCGAGTTGAGACATTTATGACTGAATCAACTTATGGTCATCCTGAAAGAGTATCTCCTGATCGAGCAGTATCTGAGAGAGAGTTTAAAGAACATGCGATGAAAGTTATTAATCGTAAGGGGAAATTATTGATTCCCGTTCTTGGAGTTGGTAGAGCTCAGGAAATTATGGTATTAGTTGCCGAATTGTTCAAAGAAAAGAAAATAAAGGATATTCCAGTTTATGTTGATGGAATGGTATGGGATATCACTGCAATTCATACGGCTTATCCTGAATTCTTAAGTACTGAATTGAGAGATCAGATTAATGCAGGTAAGAATCCTTTTGCGGCAGAATTCTTCAAGCAAGTTGGATCCGGAAAAGAAAGACAGTTAGTTATTGATGGCGGACCAGCAATTATTATTGCAACTTCAGGAATGCTTGTCGGTGGACCTTCAGTTCAATATTTGAAGAAACTTCATGACAATCCTAAAAATTCAGTTGCGTTTGTAGTATATCAATTCTATAACAGTCCTGGAGACAGAATGCAAAAAGGTGAGCGTACAGTTATGCTCGATGGTGAGCAGCTTAATGTAAAAATGGAAGTTTCTTCATTCTCGTTATCAGGTCACGCAGATTTCAAAGAATTAATGGATTATATGCAGAAGTTAAAACCTCGGCCAAGAAAAGTTATAGTTATTCATGGAGAAAAGTCTGCAACAATTTCTCTTGCAAGACACATTCATAAAAGATTTAGAATTGAAACAATTAGTCCAAAACCTATTGATTGTTTAAGGTTGAGATAAAAGTTATTTACTTAAACATCTCTAATTCAAAACCTTGATAAATATCTAAACAATACTTGCTTTCCAAATTATTGCGTCGTTAATAGGATAAATTGGTTTTGAAAGTTTCTTTATTTCTGTTGAGAATTTCTTTATTGATTCAACAGTGAATACACTTTCAGCATCCATTTTCTTAACAGCTTTTTCAATTGAAGCTTCAGAAAGCATTCTGACTTCATGTTGAACTACTCTTGAAATGTTGTTCTTAGATCCTAGTAAAATTTTGAATTTGATTTTTGTTCCGTTTTTATCATTTACGTAGAAAACTGATTCAATTCGAGTTACTGCTTTTCGTCCAACTCTCGAAACTTGTGCGTCGTTAACAAAGAAACCTCTAGATTCAGTCATTGCTGTATCTCCCTGTACTTTAACAATTTCAAATTTAGCTCGAGTATTTGAATCCCTTCCGGATCCAGTAATCTCTTTCATATTAATCATAATCATTCGACCTACTAATTCTGCAGGTTCGTACCCAGTTACTTGAGGAAGATCTTTGTTCTTGTAGATTTTTGGTGCTTTAACTGGGAACCACTTCTTCTTACCTTTTCTTGTCTTCAATTTTGTAGTTGTTTTCTTTGCCATTTTAGTTTACCATTAATTGAGCCCGTTTTGGATTGTAATTCCAAGTTGCAGGCAATACTTTATTATCCTTGTAATATCCTTGTAATCTAAGGATTTTTGATTCTGTTAATTTAAGTCCTCGTTTACTAACGTTGTCTTTCTTGTTAGTTTCTAAGTGTTTTCGAATTGCGATAGCTCGCTTGATTAGATTTTTCAAATCTTCTGGAATTTCTTCAGTCAATTTGTTTTCTTTAAGAATTTGAGTTATACTTTTGTTTGTAATGTTTTTAACAGACGGAACACCGTATGAGTCTCTTAATGTAAGTCCGATTAATGCTGAAGACATACCTTGTTTTCCGAATTTGACTACTAATGTTTCAATTTCCTTAGGTTTCTTTTCTACCCACTTAGGTACATCAGCCTTTAGAGGTCGATGACTTCTAGACTTTCCTTTGACTCTTGCGTGCATTCGTGCCATTATATTTTTAACAAAGATTTAAACAAACTTGATAGAACATTAGTTCGATCAAAGTTCGCTTTCACTAACTTTGTCTAATTGTGTTTAATTTGTGAGGTTTATAAAGATTGCTTTTGGCCCATCGATAGAAATAAAAAGATTCCAAGTATATCATATCAACGGGATGACCGTGAATGAATTTTACTCTTTAAGTATTCGACCGAAAGGTATTGCAATGGACTTTAGCCGAAGAGATAAATTACTTGGTGAATTATCAGATTATTGTTTAAGTATACAATATATTGAAGTTCATATGAATGAACGTGAAGCTTATCAAAAGGCTGAATTAAAGCTCGAGATTGAAAGCGAGAATCTGGACAATGTTAGAGAAGTTCTTAACAATTTTGGACTTGAGAACCAGCTTTTGGATTAACTAACTTTATTATATCTTGCTCGAGCTTCAACTCGTTCTAATTGAGAAAAAACTTTATCTATATTATATGCTTTTTTGAATTCATTCCAATAAGTAATCCAATGAACATGATGTTTGCTTTTGAAACATTCTTTCAATAAATGGATATCGACTGCCATGTCTTCAACACGAATTGATATTTTTCCAAGTCCAAAATCGATTAGATATAACTTATCATTCCAAATCATATTAGAGGTAGTTAAATCTCCGTGGATTATATCGTTTTGATGTAGTTTTTTAATAGATTTGCCTAGTTCACGACAGACTTTTCTTTTGAGTTTTTCATCATTTTGATCCAGAAGATCTCTAACCTTTACACCGCCGATATGTTCAATTTCAAGAGTCATTTTCTTATCATCGACTCGGAGAACTTTTGGAACGTTAATAATTTGACCAGCTTTTCTCAAAATCTTTGCCTCAGAACGAGTTCTAAATTTTCTTAATTTAATATCAATTTGTGGAAGCCGATATGATTTTTTTATTCGTTCCTTTACTACTGAATCTTTCTTCTTGAATATCTTTGCTTCTGCTCCCTGAGCGATTAATTCCATATATTTTGTAGATTCTTAATGTTTTTATCTTTTTGTTATAGTAATAATATATGGATTCTGAACGGGTTGAATTTCTTTGCGAGAAGTCTCAAGAATTTAGTGAGTATTGTCGTAAAAAGAATATTCGTAAAAGAATTAATCAGGCAACAATCTTTTCAGTGATGGAAAGTACTGCAATCGGTTTGCCGTTATATGCATATAATCATTCCGAACATCCAATGATTCAAGTGGGAGCAGCAGTCTATGGAGTATTGTTGGGGCTTTTGGGATTTTACTATCCTTCTATATCCTCAGAAAAAATTGATGAAGAGATTTTTGAGGAAGCAGGAAAACTTGAGAAACTTCTTGATGAAGAGCAATAATTATTTTAACATTCTCTTTAATTCATCAGTGTTTTTTGAAAAATGAACTATTGTTGTAGCTAAGAATATAACTCCCACACCTATTGATGCCACACCTACTGCGAAAAACCATGGCGCAGTTTTTGCGAATCCAATAAATCCTGCTCCTGCTAATAAAAACGATAATGCTGTTCGAACAAGTGCTAAAGAAGTTCTGTCTCTTGCTAACTCTGTTCGTTTGTATGCTAATGAGGATCTAAATTTTTCTTCCTCGTGACTGCTCATAAATTACGAAGTTGTCAGTTCTATAAAAAGATATTGACCTACTGATGTCGCTTTTTCGAAAAACCAATATACGAGAGCAATAATCTTTAAATATATGTACGGCGTACTTATTTACACCCAGAAGAGCATAACTGCTCAAATGTAGGTGTAAGATGAATCCTGAATTAATAAACTATTTTACTGAGAATACTGAATATGAATTCAAATTAACCGTTAATAACAAAACAAAAACTTCGGTGGAAGAACTATCAGATTTAGAATCCAGAACTTTTCCTGTAAAGGATTGTTGGGAATTTATTGGATTTGCCGACGGTGCATATCTTGCAGCTTCACAAAAAAATCACATTCCTGAACTTGATGAGATGGGATCAGAATATAATTATTTGGTAAATGAAATGCTTGATGATCAAGTACTCCGAAGAATGAATATTCTATTAGGCGAAAATAATACTAAGGTGCATTATATCTATTCTGAACTTAGAAAAATTAGTAGACAAATTAATAATCTAGAAAATGATTTTAAAATTTTGATTAAACCAGGCAGTGAAGATATTGAACAATATAGAACTGAAAGTGGAGATTTAGTTTTTACTCAAAAAGCTGCAGAATGGACATTAATTGGCGTTGATAATTCAGATGTAGATTTAATGACTTCAGAGGATTTTTCAACTTCTGCTCTTTTTGTAAGAAAATACAAAGATGGGTTTTCATTAGGGGCAAATGTAGATATTCCGTTTGATTCACAAGACCTTGACCAATTTTATCACAATAATAGTTTTGATCTACCTATTTCAGTAGAATATGTTATTTTGGCATCTGAAGAAAA
Organism: Nanobdellota archaeon; assembly: GCA_014240455.1. Lineage (GTDB taxonomy): Archaea > Nanobdellota > Nanobdellia > UBA10117 > ARS21 > JAAZWY01. Next base: position 170,590 of record JAAZWY010000001.1, read on the forward strand.
CCACTAACTATGTTTTTCTTCTCGTCCTCTAAAACTTGAACCTTTCATATTAATAATCGGTTTTAAATGTTTGATAATTTTTACGCTGTCTTTTTGGGCATCCATCACTTCAGAGATGTTTTTGTAAGCTGCCGGAGCTTCGTCCAAAGTTCCTTCATCAATTGTACCAACAATCCCTTTCATAGATTTCTTGAACTGACTCATTGAAATATTTTTCTTAGCTGCAGTTCTTGATAACAATCTTCCTGCTCCGTGAGAAGAACTGTATAAGAATTTAGGATTACCTAGACCTTCAACTAAAAATGATCCGTCTCGCATGTTTGCCGGAATAACTCCTCGTTCATTTTTCTTTGCAGGAGTTGCGCCTTTTCGATGGATGTAATTTTTCCCCGAAGGTACTGCGTGATTGTGATTCTTGTTAACCCAGAGTTCATAATCCAATTCTTTTCCAAGAACTTTTTCCATGGCGAGAATTGTTTTGTAAATCATTTCTTTTCGATTTAATAATGCAAATTCCAAACCAAAGTTAAGAACATTAAGATATTCTTTTCCAAGCTTTGATGTAATCTTAATTGGAAACGTTGCTTCGTAACCAGTGTCCTTCTTCGCCACTTTTTTCATATACTTCTGTGCAACTTTGTAACCAACACCACGAGATCCAGAGTGAACTACAATCCAAGTTTCTTTTTCATTTTCGCAGATTTCTAAGAAGTGATTTCCTGAACCGAGAGTTCCTAAATGAGATAGTGATTTGTTTTTAATAAATTTGTAAACTTCTTTGTCGTGAGATCCTGATTGGAATTTTTCAAGAAGTTTTTTGAATTCAATTTTTGTTTTTTCTGTAACTCTTTTTGGATGGATTAATTTTCCTCTACCCATTGGAATCCAATTCATAACTTCTTTGTAAATTTGTTTTGAATTTTTCTTTACGTCAGATAAAATATCTGTTTTAATTCTAACTGCAGTCATTCCACAGCCAATATCATAACCAACCCAGGCGGGAACAACATAATCTTTTGTCAGAAATACAGAACCAATTGGAGCAACATAACCTAAATGTGCATCAGGCATTAATGCTGCTTTCAGAACAAAATCCTGATTAACTGCTTCTTCAAATTGTTCTAACGTTTTTTCATCTAAATGAATTGCGTGATTGTACTTCATATTGAAAAGTAATTTAGATTGTTTTAAGACTTTCTTTTGATTATAATGTGAAAAGGTTACCAATCAAAAATCCTGCTAATGCTGCAAATCCGCCAATTAAAGACATCTCAATTCCCGATCTTAGAGGGCTCTTTTTTACACTCGTTCCTTTGTAGGCTCCCAGTGCAAATAATCCAATTAGAGTTATACAAATTGCCGGTATTATTCCTGCTGTGCTTTCCCAAATTAAGAAAGCGCTAAGAGGTATTGCAGCTCCAATAATTACTGAAATTCCCATGATCAATGCTGCGTTGATTGGATGTTTGTGTGATGGAAGTCTTGCTCTTTTTCTTGAGGATAAATATTCACTTTCGCTTTTTACTGAAAGATAGGTTCCTGCCGACATTGAAATCATTTGAGCAAACATTGTTGCTATTCCTGCTAGAACGATATATGAATTTGGTGCTGCTGCTTGAGCCATTCCAACAACAACTCCAAGATTTCCAATTGCACCATCTTCGACTCCGAAAACTATCTGTCTTAAATTGTCAAGAAGATTTCGTTTTGCCATAAATTAATTGTATTTTGTCTAATATAAATCTAGCGACAATTTCCCAATGCTTTAAACTTTTGCTGACATAGAGTAATATGTCAGATATTCCAATTACAGTGATTGGTGGCGGCGTTATTGGCTGTGCGATAGCTTACGAATTATCTAACGATTATGAAGTTTTGTTAATTGAAAAAAATCAAATTCCTGGCGAGAATCAGTCTTCTCGAAATTCTGGAGTAATTCATGCAGGAATTTATTACAAACCAGATTCTTTGAAAGCCAGATTATGTGTTGAGGGTAATAAACTGCTTTATGATTTTTGTGAAAAAAATGATGTTCCTTATTCTAGAACTGGAAAATTAATTGTTGCAACAAATATTGAAGAAGAGCAATGTTTGGAAAATCTTTTGGAACGAGCGAATGAAAACGGAGTTCCTGGCGTTGAGTTGGTTAATGCTTCAGAATACGAACCAAATGTCCGCGCTAATTCAGCATTGTATGTCCCAACTTCAGGAGTTGTTGATTCAGCTTTACTTGTTAGTAAACTTAGAGAGTTATCAACTGAAGTTAACTTTCTTGATAAGTCCAAAGTGGTTTGGATTAATGGGGATAAGATTACTTTAGATTCCGGAGAAACTTTTGAAACTGATTTAATAATTAATGCTGCAGGTTTGTATGCTGAAGATATTGCAAAGTTATCAAATCCTAATAACTCATATAGTCTAACTGCGTTTCGTGGAGAGGCAGCTAAATTCTATATCCGAGAAGACACTAAAGTATCTATGAATGTTTATCCAATTCCTCGAGATGTTGTTGAAAACGGAGAATCATTTCAAACGTTAGGAGTACATTTAACTCCGACACTTGATTTGGAAGGAGAACTAAGTCAAACAGTTACTATTGGACCTGCTTATGTTGGTAGCGTTGATCGAGAAGATTATACTCATAAGGCAAATGAGCAACAATTCTTAGATGCAGTTTTACCATTCTTTCCTAATTTAACTCTTGAAGATATTAGTTTACATCAGACAGGTATTCAAATGAAAAGTAGCTCTCATGATTTTATTATTGAACGAGAAGGGAATATGATAAATTTTGTTGGAATAGATTCTCCTGGGTTAACTTCTGCTTTAGCTATTGCGAAACACATTAGAAAATCAATCTAAGTTTTTGATCGCAAAAGGCTTATAAATAAGAATTAGGTACTGAAAGCATGGCAATAAAAGGTGATTGTCCCAATCTTTAGTAGAACTTACCTAGCCACTGCAATTTCTGAAATTTCTAAATCTGAAGGAAAAACTATCAAACTTAGAGGCTGGATTGCTAAAAAACGAACATTAAAGGGAAAAATATTCTTAGTTCTTAGAGACTCAACAGGACTAGTTCAGACTATTACTGACGATAAATCTAAAGCTTACAAAACTGCTGAGAAAATTACAACTGAATCTTCAGCATTTATTCGAGGAAAGGTTGTAAAAGATCCTAGAGCTCCAGGTGGATATGAAGTTAAAGTATCAGATATTCATATTGTTGGATTGGCTGAAACCTGGCCAATTGCTCGAGATACTAGTGCAGAATTCTTGAGAGACATTAGACATTTATCTTTAAGACAAAGGAAAACACAATTAATGCTAAAAGTTCGTGCAGCTACGTTTGCTGCTTATCACGAATGTATGACTGGTCTTGGTTACATGGAACATCAAAGTCCGAGCTTTACTCCAACTCCGGGAGAAAGTGGAGCAGAAACTTTTGAAGTTAAATATTTCAAAGACAAAGCATACTTAACTCAAACTTGGCAATTATATGCTGAATCAATGCTTCCAATTATGGAAAAAATCTACACTGTTGCTCCAAGTTTTAGAGCAGATAAATCTATGACTTCTAGACACCTTACTGAATATTGGCACGCAGAAGTAGAAACTGCTTGGCAAGAATTCCCAGAATTGTTAGGATTAATGGAATACATAGTCAAATTTATTTCAGAAAAAGTTGCAAAGATGTGTAAAAAGGAATTAATTGAATTAGGTCAAGATCCAAAATATTTTGCAAAGCTTCCTAAATTTAAGAGGTTAAAATATCGCGATGCTATTGCTGAATTGAAGAAAGATGGATTCAAAGTTAAATTCGGTGACGATCTAGGAACTGTTGAAGAAAAACATCTTGTTGCAAAACGAAAGATTCCAATGTTTATTACTCACTATCCTACTAAATTAAAGGCCTTTTACATGAAAATAGATCCTAAGGATAAGTCAGTTGTATTTGCTTCAGATTTAATGCTTCCAGGAATTGGTGAAGCAATTGGTTCAGCTGAAAGAAGTACTGATTTTAAAGATGTCAAGAAACGATTACTTGCTGCAGGTGAAGATCCGAAAGTTTACGAATGGTATTTTGATGCAGTTAGTAAGTATGGTTCAGTTCCTCATTCAGGATTTGGACTTGGAATGGAAAGATTAGTTATGTGGTTTACGGGCGCTGACTCAGTAAAAGATGTAATTGCTTATCCTCGAACGCCTACAAGGTTTACGCCTTAGTTCGTTTTTTAAGTTTTAACTATAACTGACTATTATGAGTTTAGATGAAATTCTTTTCGTTTCTTGGGACGATACTTCTAAAAATTCTTCTGATCCTGGGAAAGAACTTCGATTTTCTAAAAAATTTTGGAGAAGAACTATGGGCATAATTCAAACTAGCGGAGTTAATAGTCATGCTTTCAAAGGTGAAGATGTTGAAACTATATATGATATTATTGAAGAGCTTGATGAAAAATCAGGATTTACTGTAAAACGACAAGATGATGCAAATCCCGTTGCTGAAATTTATACTGGTGGAATTTTAATAGGTAGAATCACTAGTAACACACGTTCAGGATATCGACCATTTGATAGAATATATCGTTCAGGATTTTAATAAGAAACCTTTTAAAACTAAGATTTGACATATTTTCTAGTGCCAACGTAGCTTAGTGGTAGAGCGCATGGCTGTTAACCATGAGGCCGGAGGTTCGACCCCTCCCGTTGGCGTATGCCCTTAGGTTCGACCCCCACTAACCTTATAAGTTTGGGTCGACTTAAGAGAAAAGGTTTTGAGTTGAGGAGTAAAAAATGAATAAGACAACCTCAACAATACATCGATATGATGACAGACAAGCAAATTTTAAGAGAAGACTAAAAGGTGATACGACCTATGAAAGCGTAAGAACTAAACGAATATTAGAAAACCCCTATCCAAAAGTTCTAACTAAAATAGAAATTAAACTACTAAGAACCTATTTGAAATATCTTAAGGTATACGAAGCAGAACAACACGGTGAATTAAGAAAGCGTATGCTTGTAGATAGGTTATATTTAATTCGTAAGAATGGTGTAACTGTTGAACTAGATAAAATTAATAACAAAACTATTGATACGGTGGTTGAAAACTTTAGTGATATGACTCATAAACGAGAAACTATAAATGGTTGGAAATCAGCTTTGAGAAAATTTCTATATTGGAGAGCTTATGGAACTACAACTATGACTGATATACATATCAAAGGATTTCCTAAAGTCGCAAAAAAGATACGACTAACTAAAGGAAGACCTAGTGAAAGAAAGACTTTTGCTTATGAAGATTGTTTAACTAGAAATGAATGTCTTAAACTAATTCAAGGAGCAACTTCAAGTAGAGACAAAGCTTTCATCAGTATGCTTGTAGAAACTGGAGCAAGGATTTCTGAACTTGGTAATCTTAAAATAAAGGATTTGAAGTTTGAAGAAGGTAATACCCCGTGCTATTTACTAAAATTAAGGGGTAAAACTGGAGAAAGAACTAACTCCATTGAGATATATTTCAAGTATTTGAATGAATGGCTTTCAACTCACCCAAACAAAAACAAGGATAATTTTAATGATAGTTATTTGTGGGTTAATTGGCGTCAAGATATTGGACATCATATTACCTATACTATTCTTAAGAAGGTAATAAGAAACGCTAGAAAGAAAGCAGGAATTAAGAAGAAAGTTTACCCACACTTGTTTAGACATACTTGGATAACACATAAAGATGAAGAAGGTTGGAGCAGTCAAGAAATAGGAGACTGGGTTGGTTGGACTAAGAATACTGATATGTTTGCTAGATACAGTCATACAGACAGTAGAAGAGTTGTTGATAAGAAACGAAGTATACTTGGTGGTCAAGCAAAAGTATACGAAGCCGATTACAAAAGATGTACTAATTCTGATTGTGGTTGTATAAATCCTAAGTTTGAAGAAACTTGTTGGAAATGTAAAGAGGTATTGACTGATGATAGTACAATACACTTCAGAACAAGGACTGCTAAAGAAGATGAATATGAACTAAAGATAGTAGAACTACAAGCTAAAGTAGAAAATATCTCAGAGAATATACATAAGTTAGTAGCAAAAGCTTATACTGGAAAGGGGATTTAATCCCCTATTCCTTTTTTGATTTTTCATCTTGGGCATGCTTTAGCCACCGTAGTTTACTTTCTTGTTTTCGTGCGTCCCAACTGATTTCAGCATTCGTTCGCATAACTTTCGTTCGCATAACTAGTAAACAAACTTGCTTTATTTAAAGTAAAGAGTAGGTTAATTTATTCTTTTAGAAATTGAACTTTTAGTGTAGTTTGGTCTTCTCTAAAATTGTGTAAGTCCCACTTAAACTTTTGTCCTTCCTTTAATCCTAAAAGTTGTACGGTATTCAAAGGTACAGTTATATGGTAGCGACCACTCTTTTTGTTTAGTTGTAAAGTATATTCCTTTTTTCTATTATTCATTTCCATTTTATTAATCCTCAACCGTAACTTTTCTTATTGGTATTGTTCGTTTAGCAATAAACTTACTAACTAATTTCTTTCGTTTCTGTTCTTTCTTTACAATTAATTTAGCAAGTTTTGGTTTGTAAGAACTATTCTTAACCATATCTTCTATGTGTGGTATAAGTAATTCTTTCCAAATATCAGAAATAGTTGTTGAGTATGTGTTATCGTACCAATACATAGGTATTTCTGTTTTATACTTCAAATTAATATAATTTCCACAAACACTTTCAAGTATATGTGATAACCACTCTTCATCTTTTGAGCCGTAGTCTTTCTTCTTAATATCGTAATATGCTCTTAACCATCTTGAACCTTCAGCTCTTAGAACTCTCCAATCAATATTGTAAGTACATCTTCGAGTATTAATTGAATTCTTTGTTATCCAACCATCTTCAGTTAATTCTCTTAAGATAACCATCAAGTATGATTTACCAATCGGGTCTCCAACAAGTTCAAATGCTTCTAGTAATTTTCTTGGACTTGCTTCACTATCTAAGTCTTCAGAGAGTTCTCTTATCAAACAATAAACATCTAGTTTCTTTCCTCGTAATTC
>JAAZWY010000020.1:0-241 GCA_014240455.1 Nanobdellota archaeon
TGATCCAAATTGAGATGTATCTGTAATTTTATCAAGTTCTTCTTCGACTTCATTTTCATCATTAAACTTTTTTATAATTTTGTAATTTGTGTTTCTTTCTGCTGGAATTCTTCCAATTTCTTTTATCATCCTTCTAATTTCTTTTGGTTTTAAGAGCTGTCCATATTCCGAACCTGCAGATGTTGAAATGCTTTCATTAATCAATGTCCCTCCAAAATCATTTGCTCCCCATCTTAGTAAT
>JAAZWY010000020.1:251-683 GCA_014240455.1 Nanobdellota archaeon
AATTATATTGTTGAACATGATTCTTGAAATTGCATGTGTTAATAATACATCATTTCCACTTCCTCCTTGCTTGATTTCTTCATGTAATTGATGTTTATACATCGGTGCTTCAGTATGAATGAAATTCAAAGGAACAAATTCTGTAAATCCTCTGGTTTCTTTTTGAATTTCTCTTAATTTTACAATATGTTTTATTCTTTGTTCAAGTGTTTCTAAATGTCCAAACATCATTGTTGATGTTGTATTTATACCAATTTTATGCGCAGTTTTAATGACTTTTTCCCAATCTTCCACACTAATTCTTCCAGGTGAAATTACATCTCTTAATTTTTGATCAAGAATTTCGGCAGATGTTCCAGGTAATGTATCTACTCCTGCCTCTTTCATTCTTTTTAGAAATTCTTCAATTGATATTTCTTAATTAGTTGCACC
>JAAZWY010000021.1 GCA_014240455.1 Nanobdellota archaeon
TTGGTGGATCAGTGCACGAGGACACTTGTCGCCAAGGAGTATTTCTGTCTACATATGAGTCCACGAGGACACTTGTCGCCAAGGAGTATTTCTGTCTACTTCGGTTGATATGAAATACTGCGGTTGGATTTGGTCGATCTGCACTTTAAAGAGCATATTCAAAATTTCTGCTTTCATTTTAAAGAAATTGTTAATTGTGGGATCTTCAGCACCTTCCCATTTGGTTTTTGGCATATTGAGATTTAGAACAAATATTTGGCATTCTATTAAATCATTTCGATAATATTTTTACATGATTTTGATGTAGGGCTACTGACGAGGGTTTGTTACCCGAAACGATCGTATAGCCCATTATCTAATTTTCTCTCTGACTTATTAATTGGTGCTTACTAATTTGGAGTCTCGTTCTAATTTATTAAGTTTGGAATGATCGATTTGAATGAAAGTTCAATGGGATTTGAATGAAAGTTGGTATATGGGTAGCTTAGGGGATAAGCTAGAGTGGGATTGAATATGGGGCCGAAAGGTCAAATATCAAGGTCACCGTGACTAAAAATTGATTTTTTTGACAAATTTTTAGTTTCCGGATGATAACTTAAATTAATGGTGATGGAGTTGTATCAAAGTTGGTATATGGGTAGCTGAGAGGATAATATAGAGTGGGATTGAATTGGGGG
>JAAZWY010000022.1 GCA_014240455.1 Nanobdellota archaeon
AATGTTTGGATAGAAGCGGATACTTCTGAAGTAGAAAAAACAGATGATTTGAACGATACGGTAGATTATGTAAAAATCATAGAAATTGTAAAGGAACAAATGGCAATCCGATCTAACATGATAGAAAATCCTGCAAAAAGAATTGTTGACACAATCTTACCTCTAAATAAAGTGCAAAAAGTAACTGTAGAAGTAGAGAAGATACAACCTCCTATTGACGCCTCTTTCGATAAAATTTCAGTAAGTTCTCAGGGAGAAAACTAAATCAAGTACTTAGAGATATTTACTTTTTCTGCAATAATTGAGTGTAGTTTTTCTATTGAAACCCTTTCCTGTTCCATAGTATCTCTATCTCGTAAAGTAACGGTATTGTCTTCTAAAGTTTTATGATCCACCGTAATACAGAAAGATGTCCCAATCGCATCTTGTCTTCTATATCTTTTACCGATAGAATCTTTTTCTTCATACTGGCAATTGAAATCAATTTGTAACATTTTCATAATTTCTCTTGCTTTTTCTGGCATACCATCTTTTTTAGTAAGTGGTAGTATAGCCGCTTTTATTGGAGATAAAATAGCAGGTATTTTTAGCACAACCCTACTTTCCCCATTTTCTAACTGTT
>JAAZWY010000023.1 GCA_014240455.1 Nanobdellota archaeon
ACATCGTAGGAGCAGGTGACATTATTTCTACACTAACACAAGCAGCTGTTACAACCGTAGCAGGTACTGGTGAAACAACTGTAACTGGCGGAGTATCAAAAGATATTCTGATCGGAACAGCATTAAACGCAACAACAGCGTTCAGTGCAAATGGAGTCGACGATGAAGATATGAATTCATTGTATGATGGCGAAATTAACATTGATGTTGGAAGCGACAAGAACTACGACGTTCACGAAGCAATTTGGTTCAATAACGGAGCATCCGTTGAATCAGGTTCAACAACAGCATCAATTTCAGAAAACTTCGGGACAGACACTTTCTTAGAAATGGACAAAGATTCTATTAAGTACCAATATGTATTTGACGACGTGCTAGACACAAACAACTTTTTGTTCAATGCAACAAGTTCATCCCCAATTACTTTGTCAATCTTAGGACATGATCTTGAAATTACTGCAGCAACTGCAACATCTCTAACAACCAACTTAGCTACAGAATATTTCATGAGTGTCGGAGATTCACAAGTAGTAGCAGGGAAAACTGTTACATTAATGGAAGTAGGTTCTTCCTCCGTAGTAGTTGACGTTGACGGAGTAACTGAAGTTGTAGA
>JAAZWY010000024.1 GCA_014240455.1 Nanobdellota archaeon
GTGCAAACCTCCGCCAATTTAATTGACAGCAAATAAATTAATACCAAAGAAGATGTCATACAATAATTATGACGTCATAGATATACGGTGACGTCATAATTATTACTAATGACGCCATATACTTTGGTGGTAGGGGGGCTTGTGTGTTTCGATGATCTTACAAGCTAAGTCGGCTGGAACTTTCATGTTCCTGGTAGGGCCACTCAAGTCGGACAGGTTGTAAGCTAGAGACCAGACAAAGATTAACTGCTTCTTCTCTTTTTTAGTTTGTTTATTTTTAGTTGTCGCTGTGCTCTTCCTGTCGTTTCCCCATCTCTGCTTCCTTTTCTGTGCTTCTACGTTTTCCTTGGTTTCGCTGTCGCGATATGACCTAGCTATGTGTTAAAGCGACGTTAAGCCCCAATATAATAATAAATAATGTAACTGTCGGGAGCATCATACAAACCTCTGTCTTGTATCCTACTTTTTTTACTATCTTTATCTTTGTATTTTTTTCGCTTACGCTTAGTCGTCACTTGCCTTGTGTGTGGATGGCCAACAAATCGATGTTTCGGCGATCGCTTCGACGAAAGTTTCGATATGACGGGGGTAGTGGTTTCATGAGGTGT
>JAAZWY010000025.1 GCA_014240455.1 Nanobdellota archaeon
TAACACATCAAAATAGGTCATATCGGACAGCGAAACCAAGGACTATGGTCAATACATGTATATAGATCATATTTGCTCATGTTCCAGGTGTGCATTGATTATCATTTCATTGCAATTGAAAAAAAAGTAAATGTTTCCAAAACCCTTGATTTCTGCCCACAGCCCGAATGAATCCGAGTTCGGTTTATTTTGTAACACATTTAGCATCTACCAAGAAAATATATTTAAAATTTGCAAAAGCCCCCAGGGGCCTGAGCTATGACCTACTTAATGACCTTTGCAAAAAGGGTAAGACAAGGTTCAGCAATGTTCCCCAAAATGAGTCAATAATTATGTAAACATTTAAAAAGTAAAATAATTATCTCTGTGAAACCTCCCTGCAAATTTTAAACTAAAATAAACAGCCACTTATCACTGTTTACAAAAAAATATTGGAATTTTACTATTAAATATTTGAAAAGAATAGATTACATTTTTAACAAACTCTTCTTTTAATACAAATGTTTCTCCAACTTCCAGTTTTAGTGCCATAAAAATATTTTCAGATTATCTTGGTCGACATATTAGCTAGAGGTAGTAAAAATT
>JAAZWY010000026.1 GCA_014240455.1 Nanobdellota archaeon
TTTAACAAGTTTTGGCCATTCTCTATCAAGTAAGTCTTTGAACCACAAATCAAACTCTTCTTCTACAAATTTTATGTCTTCTAATGGATCATGTGTTCCAAGATTTACCGGCTGGCCTTGAATATCAGTTGAACCAGAAATATCTACAACATGAATCAGTGCGTCAGCTTTCATCGCATCAGTAAGAAACTGATTTCCTAGTCCCTTACCTTCATGAGCACCTGGAACAAGACCTGCAACATCAATTAATTTTACTGGGATGAATCTAGTTCCATCATGGCACAAATCATTTCCACATCTTTTTTCCAAATTTTTACACTCACAGTTAATTTTTAGATGACAAACTCCGACGTTTGGTTCAATTGTGGTAAATGGAAAATTCCCACTGGGCACCACTGTTTCTGTTGCTGCTGAAAAGAAAGTCGATTTTCCGACATTAGCTTTGCCAAGTAATCCAATTTGCATAAGGAGGCAGTGTTTTTTTGATCATATTAGTAGTACAGAAATTATTAATCACGGACAGGGATTGTAAATGTATGAATCTGATAATTACAGGTA
>JAAZWY010000027.1 GCA_014240455.1 Nanobdellota archaeon
GCGCAATTTGTCAGTATTTTGAGCTAAATTTGAGGTTTTTGTGAAAGAAAATTCAAATAATGAATATCAGCACACTTGTGACCCTCTTAGAAACTAATATTATTTGATTGAACTAATATTTTTGCATATTTGGTTAAAGTTTCTAAGAGGGTCTCGCTTGTGCTCATATTTTTTTTCTAGATTTTCTACCATCAAAACCTTGAAATTGATCAAAAAATTTGAAATGTGGCGCCAAACCATACATTGCAGTGTTACTATAGCAACATATTCTGTAAAATACCTTTGGAAAAAATATTTTTCTAGTCAAGCAAGATCTTGTGTATTATGTAAGGTAAAAATAATTATCTTTATAATAATTTTAAATTCTACACCAATTTTAGGCCAAATATGGGCCTTACCACATATAGTCCAAATTTAGTTAAATAATTAATTTAATACAACATTAGCTCAAAACAATGATGACTGGGAAATAAACACAAACTCCGTAACAATTTTGCATGTGTTTGTTTACACTTTTGTATTGTCCGCCAT
>JAAZWY010000028.1 GCA_014240455.1 Nanobdellota archaeon
GTATACTAGATTAGATGGAAGTTTTGAAAACTCTGCAGACATCTTGTTACTTGTTAGACCTGATTATACGATATTTGATGAAGTTAGACGAAGAGAAGATTTTAGGATTTTCAGTGATCTTAGATTGACAGGTGTTGGTATGGTTGGAGTTGTTCATGCAAATACTCCAATTGATGCAATTCAAAGATTCATTGGAAAAATTGAACTTGGAATTATACCAAATGTGCTTGACACTGTAATTTATGTAAAAGATGGTGAAATTTCTAAAGTTTACCAACTTGCACTAAAAGTAAAGGTTCCATCTGGAATGGTTGAACAGGATTTGGCCCGTCCTGTAATTGAGATATCTGATTTTGAAACAAACAGTTTGGAATATGAAATTTACACGTTTGGTGAGGAAAATATCATAATTCCTGTAACTGAAAATGGTTCACAAAAATCTGGAATTGAACATTTAGCTGAAGAAAAAATTCTGGATAGATTATATAGATTTGATTCTCACCCTAAAGTTGAAT
>JAAZWY010000029.1 GCA_014240455.1 Nanobdellota archaeon
TTGCCTTCCATTCATCTGCTCCATTTGTCTTTGCTGAGAAAACCAAATCACTTTTTGGTCACAAATGCTAAAGTTAAACCTTATTGCCTTATGCGTAATTTCGCCAAGTGTGTTTACATTTGGTACATCTAAAGAATTGTGTTGTTGGTTCATCAGCACTTCTTGTTTGAAGCATCCACCATACAGCTTCTCTACTATCACAATCTTTGTTCTCACAATCAATTTCCATTGTTGGTAAAACATCTTTTCCTTCATTTTCATCTAATACAATAAAGTCAGATTCTGTTTCTTGTGAAACAGATTGTTTTTCTGTTTTTGGTCCACCTTCAGTGTAATTACATTTGGGACATGTTAAAACTAAAGTATTAGAATCTTTTTTGAGCCTGACATCACAGGTAGGACAGAATTTCATCTGTTAGAATCACTTTATTTTCGAGTTGATGAGTTTATGTAAACTTGCAACTTCAGCAATGGCAGTATCTACCGCTGTAGAAATTTGAGTCATTGGTTTT
>JAAZWY010000002.1:0-38186 GCA_014240455.1 Nanobdellota archaeon
CGCCACGCTTTTTTATGTGTGTTATCTAATATAAAGATTTCCTCATCCTGGCTGAATTGTTTTTCAGCAGACTGATAGAATTCTCATTATTATATTAGTGATGCGTTGTAATCTCATGGACTTAGTGACTCCGACATGGGTAACTGCATTGAGAGGTATTGGTGTAGTTTGTAATATTTACAGTATGGCCAAAGTCAGCGATGATGTCATTGAAGGTCTGGAAGAAAAAATGGGATGGAGACAAAGAAGAAAATTGGAATAAGATTTATGCGCAGATTCAAGCGTTTTTTAAGAATAAGAAAATTGGCGAATTTTATTTTGAGGTTGAAGATTGATTATTTGTTATGCTTTCGCTTTGCGCTTGAAGCTCGTCCTCTAATGGACTTTTGAGCAAGTTTTGAAAGATTTCGTCCTTTCATGAACCCGAATTTTCTTTTAGCTTGCCAAGAAAATCTTCGAATGCCTTTAGTTGCACCAAATCCACAAGATGCACATTCTTTGTGTTGTGCGTGATAAGTGTGTTGACCACAACGTCTACAAATTACGTGTGTCTTTTTTCCTGAACGCTTACCTTTGGATGGTGTTCCTTTTGACATGGTATGAGTTATTTGTTTTCTTTAAAAAATTATCTAATTGATGTAAGTTACCATATCTCCTCGTACGAAGATTTGGCCAATTTTATCAGATCCAGCAGTTGCTTCACTTAATACAACATTTGTGTGGATATCAAAAGCTTCTAGCTTTCCAGTTAACTTTGTTCCATCTTTAAGGAGAACATTTACTTCTTTTCCTTTAAGTGCGTTTAATGCGTCTAATGGTCGTTCCATGATTGAGTATTAATGGAAACATATTTAAACCCTTTTTTGTAGTTAGTTTTATGGCACAATCCAATGTTAGATCACGAAGAAAGGCAACAGGTGGACGATATAGTAAGATGTATCGTAAAAAGAAAGTTCGTGATATGATGGGCCAACCAATTCTTACAAAAATCACTGAGGAACTTAAATCTAAACTTAGACGAGTTCGTGGTGGAAATAAAATTACCTCATTAGTTGGAGCAAATTATGCAAATGTTAGTGATGGAAAGAAGACTAAGAAGGTTAAAATAAAGACTGTTTTAGAGAATCCAGCAAGTCGACACTTTGTTCGGCAAAATGTTGTAACTATGGGTTCAATTATTGATACTGCTGCTGGAAAGGCCAGAGTAACTTCAAGACCTTCAAAAGACAACATTGTAAATGCTGTTTTGGTTAAATAAATTCTTTTATAGTTTTTACGAAATTCGTAACTATGACTTTGTCTGATGGAACTATTAAGGAATATTTGGATTCTGGTAAAATAGTTATTGATCCGATTGAGCCTAATCAAATTCAACCTGCTTCTGTTGATTTGACTCTTGACTCTAATTTCTTAATTGTTGATGATTTATCTGGAGAATTGATTTCAATGAAGGATAAAATTAAGTATCGTAAACTTGAAACAGGTTCTATTGTAATTCCACCAAAATCTTTTATTCTTGCTACCTCTCGTGAGACAATTAAAATTCCAAATGATCTAGTTGCTTTTGTTGAGGGACGGAGTTCAGTTGGGCGAATGGGTTTGTTTATTCAGAATGCTGGGTGGGTTGATCCTGGCTTTGAGGGACAGATTACTCTTGAATTGTTTAACGCAAATCAAGTTCCAATTAGAGTTGATGCAGGTCGTCGTATTTGCCAGTTAGTATTTTCTAAGTTGGATAAACCTGCGGATAAACCTTATTCTGGAAAATACAAAGGACAGAAAGGAACAACGGGAAGTAGAGTTTATTTGGATGAAGAAGTTGAGGCTGAGTTGGATTCTGGTACTCCGTAATTTAGGTATTCTTATAAATCCGGAAATTTCGAGAATTATATGACAAATCCGCAAGAGCCAATTGGTGCTGAAGAGTATCATTATGAAGTTAAGGTAATTGGGGACTCTAATATTTTTGGACAACATGATGGTGGAGGTAGTGAAGGTCTTGCAGGAGTAAGAAATCTTTTGTATTCTAAAGTCGGGAAAGATAATGTAAAATCTCATACTCATTCTAACCCCCCTCATTGGAAGATTAAGATTCGAGACGAACATGTTGGAGCTCTTGAATCTTTTGTAAAGAAAGAAAGTGGACTTACTTTTGAGAAATGTACATTTCAATTTAAAGGAATTTCCATAAAAGATCCTTCGCTAATTGATTATCTATTGTCTTCAGATAAGCGAGTTGATGCTTTAGAAGACAGAAATTCTGAACTAATTCGTTATGTTGAATCTCTCGAAACAGATTATGATCAGTTAAAGGATGAGCATGGTCACTTGGAGAAAGATCATACTCGTGTTGAACGTAAATTGTCTGAAGCTCGTCAGGCTGCAAACGTTCCAATATACGTCGCTCCTCAAGATGATTCTACGAAGGAACGTACATCTAAACTCTATAATGAGGTAGTTAGTTTGGAAAAAAGATTGTCTGAAGCCAAGAAACTAAGTAGGAACGTATTGAGACTTGCTGAACTTGATCGAGATTATTGTGAAGGAATTGTTGAGACTCAGAAATTGTATTCTGCCGCAGGTGCTGATTTTGATCAGAAAGATCTTGAATATTATACTGCTAAGGAATTGTTGAAAAATGAGTTTGGTTATGAATCAATTACTAAATTAGTTAAGGAAAAGAATCATATTGATCGTAGAATTTCTCCAATTTGTAATTTTACTCAAGCAGAGTTTGAAGGTACTTTAATTAATGATGAAATTCCCTTTGATGAGTTTTTAGTCAGAGGCATGAACTTATTTGATGAAACTTCTGATGACTATCTGACTCGTCGAGAACGTACTGATTTCTTTGGAAAAGATTTGGGAAATAGACTGAGAGATCATTTTGCTGCAATTCGTTCTTTCAAAGAACGTGGAGATGACTATGACAAATTTCAAAAGAAATCTATCTTGCTTGAACGAATAAGATTGGCTTATGAGTCGCATTCTGATGCTCAAGAAACAAAGGATGATCGGGAGCGAGTTGGTAAAAGAGTACATAAGAGGTTGAATCAAGATGACTAAATTTGAAAAAGACTTGGAATATTTTGTATCTGGTGAAGGTAGAAATGATATTGATAATTTGGTTAATCTAAGAAATAGATTATTAGTAAATCCTGCAGATTTAAGAATAGGTTTATCTGAACTTGTTGTATTTGATATGGAAAACATGACGATTCATTATTCTCCGGATAGTGATTTTGATGGTGGGAGTGATATTGCATATACTTTATGTTCCGATCATAATGGTAGGCTTTCGAGAGATCTTGATGTTTGGTTAATTTTAGATAATTGGATTAATTATTCTGAATCAAACTTGAAAGAAGTATATACTTTCTTGGAAGATCATGATGTTGACCCTGACGTCGTTGGTGAGTTAATTGAGAAACGGATTGAAGATATTTATTCAAAGAACGTGGATGAGTCCGAAGTTTAATCAATAAGTTTTTAAACCAATCAGATAAACTAATCGTATGAAAGCAGTTATTTCAAATTACCGAGGATCACACAATACTCAAGTCAATAATCAGATGATTGTTCTGCCTGAAGGTGTTTCTACTCGAGAGGATGCTGCAAAGATTGAAGGTAAGAAAGCAATTTGGACAACTTCATCCGGTAAAACAATTGAAGGAATTGTTACAAAACCACACGGAAACAAAGGTGCCGTTAGAGTACGATTTGATCAAGGTGGACTACCTGGACAAGCATTAGGAACTTCTTTAGAGATTAAATAAATCCATAACGCTTTTATGTGAGTATCACGACTTGAAACTGTACCTATCAAAAATTATAGTATTACTTCTTAGGGATAACACATCGATAAACTTTTAAAGAAAATTAGAGTTTAATTAGTATGGTCAAACGAGTTAAATTCGAAGACAAGTTAGCAGTAATTCGTGTAAAAAAGACCTATGCTGCACCGTTTTTGAAATATAAGTACGTTTATTTGAAGCGAAATGATATTTCTACAAGGAATAAGTTCAAAGGCTTGATAGACAACGTATGCCATAGCTGGCCATCTGATGTTTACATGTTGAAACACCCGACTGGAAAGGTTTTTGCTAGATTTAGAGTTTCTGAAGGGAAAATGACTTTGTTATACAAGACGTCTCCTGCAACAGGAAATTTGTATCCAATTTGGGATTATTTTAAAGAGTAATTGATTTAAATTCTCTTAGTGAATTGTTCTCATGGAGTTAATCAAAATTACTGAAGGTCAGACTAAATTATGGGTTCCTGATGCTGAGAAGTATAAGTTAGACTCCAAAATGCCCGTTTTCTTTAATCAAGTTATGCGCTTGAATCGAGATATTACGGTTGATATTGTTAAAACTCTCGACAAACCGAAGTCTTTGGATTTATTGGCTGGAACTGGTGCAAAAGGTCTTCGCTTGGCTGTTGAGGCCAATTCCAAAGTTGATTTGAACGATGCAAATCCCTCTGCTGCAAAGTTAATTAAAAGGAATGCTAAACTGAATAAAGTTAGTGTTGAAGTGTTTAATGATAGCGCAAATAAATTGTTGAGAAAATCTCGACGAACTTATGATTTTATTGATGTTGATCCTTTTGGCACACCAGTTCCTTTCTTACAGGAAAGTATTGCTCATTTGAGAAAAGGCGGAATACTTGGGGTGACTGCAACTGATACTTCTGCTTTGTGTGGAACTTATCCAAAAGCTTGTATGAGAAAATATGAATCTTTGAATAGAAAAACTCAGATGATGTTCGAAATTGGAACTCGTATTTTGATAAAGAAAGTTGTGTCTGAAGGTTTGAATATGGGCGTTGCTCTTGAGCCAGTTTTTGTTCATAGCTCCAATCATTACATGCGAGTTTATTTGAGAAGAGTTGAGAACTTGAGAAAGATTCGAAAGAACTTGAAGTTTTTGTTTCTTTGTTCTGATTGCTTTACTTGGAAGTTTGAAGATAAGCTACCTGAAACAAAAGTTAGATGTGGTTGTGGAACTTATAGTGAAGTTTTGGGTCCTCTTTGGACTGGCAGTTTGTATGACAAGAAATTACTGAAACAAATGTCTGATTCAAACAAAACTGTTCAGAAAATCAAAGAAGAAGTTGATGTATTTGGATATTATGATTATCATATGATGTCGAAGAAACTTGAAGACGTTGGAGAACTACCTAAAATGGATGTTATTATTGAAAAAATTCGTAAGAAAGGTTTCAAAGCAAGTAGAACTCATTTCTCTCCAACTGGAATTAAAACTAATTTACCTGCCAAGAGTTTTTTAAGATTGCTTTATTCTTGAATTCTTAATTCTTCTTCAGGTTCATCGACTTGACCCATGGCCAATCTTTCAGCTTCTCGCTTATTCTTTGCTTCTTCGATTAGCGGATCTAGATTTAGCTTTTCAATCATTTCCTTATACCTGTTTCGAATTGTAACTTCTGTTACTCCAACTACGTCTGCGATTTCTCTTTGAGTTCGCTTTTCTCCAGTAATTAGAGATGCTACGTAAAGTGCAGCTGCAGCAAGTCCTGTTGGACCTCTACCTGAAGTTAATTCAGATGTTTGTGCAATTTCTAAAATCTTTTGAGCTTGTGTTTGTGTTTCTGCTGAGAATCCAAGCTTGTTTGCAAATTTTGGAATGTATTCTCCAGCTCCGCTTGGAGCCATCTTAATACCTAATTCTCTTGCAATAAATCTATATGTTTTACCAACATCTCTCTTGTTGTTGTTTGTTAGTTGGCAAACTTCGTTCAAAGATCTTGGAAGTTTGAATTGTCTTGAAGCGATGTAAATTGCTCCGACTACAACACATTCCATAGAACGTCCTCGAACTAATCCTTTTTCAACAGCCATTCTGTAAATTCTAGCTGCTTCTTCCTCAATAGTTGGAGGAATGTTTAGTAAAGATGAAATTCTCTTAAGATCTGCTAAAGCGTACTTTAGATTTCTTTCGAGAGATGTTGAAGATCTATTATGCCACTTTCTTAGTCGCAAATATTTTCTTCGATCTTTAACTGATAATTTATACACTTCAGAACTTGTACCTACTTCAGTACCTGTTCCCATGTCGTGCTTTGCATAACTTGATGGTGCTCCAGATCGTCTTTCATTTTGGCCTTCTCCGGAGAATTCTCTCCATTCTTGACCTTGATCGATCATGTTTTCGTCCATAACGAAACCACAGCTGTTACAGACTATTTCTCCTCGTTTTTTGTCTACAGAAAGTTTTGTGCCTTGGCACTCTGGGCATGATTTTTTAGTTACCATTTTAAGTGTATTAACTCATCGAGGGTACGACAAGCTTTATAACACTATGCTCAACCGCGTTTATAAATGTTGTGAAATGTGGCGTTCTGAGCGTCCTACTGAGGTCTCTTTTAACGCCTCGTTTTGCCATTAGCAACTTTTATAAACCCATGAGAAAAAGGGATACGTACATGGGAAATAAGTCTCGAGGACTAAATGCTGGAAAGAAATTATCCAAGCGTAGAAAGAAGTTCAGATGGGCAGACAAGTGGTATACACGAAGAGCTCTTGGACTAAAAGTTAAATCAGATCCTTTGAAAGGAAGTCCACAAGCACGAGCAATCGTTCTTGAAAAGAGACAAGTAGAAGCTAAGCAACCTAACTCTGCTTTGCGAAAAGCTGCTCGAGTTCAATTAATTAAAAATGGAAGACAAGTTACAGTTTTCCTTCCAGGAAATCTTGCAAGTAAGTTTATCGATGAACACGATGAAATTATGATTGAAGGAATGGGAGGTCACATGGGTAAATCTAAAGGTGATATTCCAAATATCCGATGGCAAGCATTCAAAGTTAATAGACAATCTCTACCTCAACTAGTAAAAGGTAAGGTAGAAAAGACAATTGGTAGAAAATAAAATGGCTGAAAAAACAACTAATACAATAAAAGAAAAACCTGCTAAGGTTGAAAAGACTGAGAAAGTTGAAAAACCTGCTAAGGTTGAAAAGCCAAAGAAAGAATCTAAACCAAAGAAAATTATTGCTAAATTGAATCCTTTCCAACAAAATATTAAAAATATGAAAATGTTTGGAAGATGGACTACTCAGGATGTTATTGTTTCAGATCCAGGTCTGAAAGCTTATATGAATCTTGATCCAATATTAGTTCCGACTTCTCTTGGAAGATTTACTGCAAAACAATTCTGGAAATCTAAAAGACCAATTATTGAAAGACTTATGATCCGAATGTTTGTTGCAGGACACCGAGGTAAAAAACACGTTAGAACTTCTGGACACATGACTGGAAAGAAAATTAATGCTTACAATGTTATAATTAGAACTTTTGAAATCCTTGAAGAAAAAACAAAAGGAAATCCGGTTCAAGCAGTTGTTGATGCTATTGAAGCAGCATCACCTCGAGAAGGAATTACAACTATTGAATACGGTGGAGTTAGATATCCTCGTTCAGTAGATTTAAGTCCTCAAAAGAGAATTGACTTAGCTTTGAGATGGATTACTCAAGGTGCTTACGATAAGATGGTAAAATCAAAAGGTAAGAAAAGGATTGAACAAACTTTGGCAGAACAAATTCTAGCAACAATCAATTATGATCAGCAAGCTTCATTTGCATACTCAAAGAAGTATGATTTAGAAAGACAAGCTAAGGCAGCAAGATAATGGCAAAAGACTTTAAGATGACGGTAGCGGTTGGAAATCCTGGAACTAAAAAGACCTATAAGGTTGAATTAGACCAAGCAGGAGCACAACCTTTGTTCGGTAAGAAAATTGGACAAGAATTCAACGGAGAATCTATAGGATTAGATGGTTACAAGTTGAAAGTTACTGGCGGATCAGATCTTTCAGGTTTCCCAATGCGAAGAGATATTGAAGGTATTGGAAAGCGACGTGTTCTTTTGAATGTTGGTTCACATGGATTCAGAAGCCGAAGATATCACAGTATTCCTGAAGGTGAAGGTGCTAAGAAGAAGCTTAAAGAAACTCGAAAGGGTGAACGAAGACGGAAATCAATTCGAGGTAATACTATTTCTGACGCAATTAGACAAGTTAATTGTGTTGTTACTAAGGCAGGAAAAGCAACTCCTGAAAAATTACTTGGTTTAGAAGTTGAAGAAGTTAAGCCTGAAGGTGAATCAACTGAAGAGGCTCCGAAAGAAGAAACTAAGGTTGAAGAAAAGACTGAGTGAGCGCAAATATAATAAGGCGTTAATTGGTTATAATAATTTTCGGTGTTTGAGTTGATAATTAATTTAAACTCTCAATATAATTTTGTTTTATGAAGACTCGGAGAATTCGTATTAAAATTAGAGATTACTTGAAAGATGGACCTAGAAATACAGTAGAAATTCAGGAACATATTAATTCCACTATGAGACATGGAACTACTTCCCAACAATTAGGAAATGTTTTGTCAAAAGACAGACATACTTTCAAACTTGGAGAGATTAGACGTTCAGGAATTTTGAGTGGAGCATATGAAATTTGTGAATGGGGTACAAGTGATTGGGTAATAAAAAATCAGAATCCTGAAAATCCTTCTGAGATCATTTATCATCCTCCGACTGGAAATCCAATAACTTATTTATTAAGCGATAGTAATGTTGAAAAAGTTAGAATTTTGGAAGAAAGTGGTTTGGAAGAGTTAGTTGGTTGAACCAATCTTTTTTATCTCTTGAGTTCTAAGTTATTTTATGGATAATTCTCGACTTCAGACTGCAGATTTGGAAGGTACTCTTGCAGAATTTCATGAGTTTTTTGAGAAGCGCAAATTATATCTGAATTCCACAGATCTTTATGGGACTCCGCTTTCTTCATGTGATATTATTCAAGATGAACCTCGTTCATTTATTCGTCTTAGTCATGCTTCTGTTTCCGGAATTAGATATGTTGGAACGGTGTTACGTGAGAGTAGACAGGGTGGTCGAGTTGAAATATATCGAGTCAGAGATATAGAAGGTTATAAAATTGCATTAGTAAAACCTGGGCAAGTAATTGATGAGTTGGGCGAAGTTATGTCTCTTATGGACTTGGCTAAAAGACCTGAGTATTTACCTAATAAAACTTAAATTCCCCAAAGATCGTTTTCTTTTCGTTTGATTTCAGCAAGCTCTTTCAGAACTTGTACTTCGCTGTTTGACAATAGTGACTTTTTATCCTTTAGTTTTCTGAAAGCTGATTCAGACATGTTTGTAATTAAGAAATCTCCGCCGTCCGCTCCGCGACCGATTGTTAGTTTTGTTACAGCAACTGCAGCCTCTTTTCCTTTTGTTAGTTCTTCGAGTTTTGTACCTTTGTCTTCAATTGTTTTAACTCTTCCAACAGCTTTTCCTTCCATATTTATTAGTTCAACATTAGGAGTTAGTTTTCCGTTGATAACTTCTGCTCCAAAAATTGCTGGACCTGATTGTCTGAAAATATATTGCTTCATGATTTGAATCTTTGCTGGCCATTGTAAATCTGAAATTTCTTCAAGTTGAAGTCTTTGTTTTCTTTCAGTATGTAGTTCTTCAAACTCTTCCACTATTTTGTAGATTACTTTGTTGATTACTACAGGAATCTTTTTCTTTTTGGCCATTGATTCTAATTCTTGTTCAAGTGTTACATTGAATCCTAAAACAAATGGATATTCACTTCCTTTGTCTAGTGTTCCTTCTGCTTCAACAATATCTCGTTTTGTAATGTTTCCAATGTCTGCTCGCTTTATTGGAATTTCATGTTTCTGGAATAATTTTGATGCTGCTTCTAAACTTCCGAGAGTGTCTGCTTTCAATACTACTCCATCTTCACCGGTTTCAATAAGCACATCTTCAATTTCTTCTTTAATGTTAATTTGTACTTCTTCAAGTTTATCTTCATCCCTAACTGAAATAATTGGTGCTCCTGAAATTGCATTACTTAAATCATTAGCTAGAATCTTTACTCCTGAGGCAGCAACAACTTCTTTTACTTTTTCAAATGAAGATTTCTTATCTCGAATTTCGGAAAGAGGTTTTGTTTTCAATAATGCTTTTACTTTTGTAGTAACTGCTGAATCTAGACCTCCGACCACAATTGTATCGTCTTGTCTTAGAGTTCCTTCGTAAATAATTATGTCTGCAGTTGTTCCCATTCCTTTTTCTTCTTTGATTTCTAGGATTGTTCCTTTTGCTGGAGCATCAGTTTCGATTTCTAATTTTCCAGTTAGGAATTTCTGAGATAGACCAGTTAGTACTGCAAGTAATTCTGGAATTCCTTCACCAGTCTTTGCTGAAACTGGAACAATTGAAACTGTCTTTTGATGGTCTTCAACTTGAGGATATAAATTTGATTCGAAACCCATTTCTGAGAGATCTCCAAGAATTTTGTAAAAGTTATTATCAAAATATTTCTTAACATTCTCTGCTTGATTTTTTACATTTTTTATGAAAATTTTATCTTCAGATTTCCACCCAGTAATTAAGTCAACCTTATTTGCTGCAATTACAAAAGGTACTTTGAAAGATTTTAGAATTTCAATAGATTCTTTTGTTTGAGGTTGGATTCCTTGATTAATATCAATTACTAGAACTGCAAGATCTGCAATTGATCCGCCTCGCTTTCTTAAATTGCTGAAAGCTTCGTGACCCGGAGTATCGACAAATAATAATCCCGGTATGTTGAATTCAAGTTTGAATAAATCTAAAAGTTCACCGCAAGATTCCTTAATTTTGTCTAATGGAACTTCGGTTGCGCCTATATGTTGAGTAATTTTTCCTGCTTCTCTATCAGCAAGAGTCGTTCCTCTTAGGTAATCTAGTACTGAAGTCTTCCCGTGGTCGACATGACCAAGGACAGTTATTATCGGTTGTCGGATTGTCATTTTCCATCATTACCTCTATGGAAAAGCTTATTTTTTGGTTTAAAAGCCTTGTTATAACTTGATTCGCTTGAAACCTTTAGAAAATTCAGGGAAAGAATCGATTATTTGATCAATTGGCGTGTAGAGCCTTACTAAATGGTGTCTACGTAGGTGATTCCCGTACTTCCAGCTGATTTTGCGGTGAAAGGCTACCAAAATGAGTCCAATTCCTATGGAAAAGCTTGATAAGAACAGCATAACGGCCTTAATTGAGTACAATTCAGCGAACTCTCCAGCGTAAAACAAGGCTATTGCAGCTAATCCCCAAGTTAGCGTTTCAAATATTGCTATTGCTTGTCCGTGCTTACTATTTGGAGTCATTTCTGCGACTCGTACATACATTGGTCGATAAATTAGTAAAATTCCAACTGCGAACCCTCCCATTGCTAAAGCGTAGGCTAAGATATGATCAAACATGAAAAACAATCTCATGAAAAATCCTATCATGAAAAATCCTGGAATTATTAGCCATTTTGAGTGAAAATTATCAGAAAATCTTCCGACCGGTAGTTGGAAAGGTAATAATACCATTGAAGAAAGCATTACAATTAATCCTGCTTGCCAGAATTCATATCCTGCAATATTTCGTAAATATATCAAAATGAAAGTGTACCAAATTATTGTGATTGAAGATTGAATAAGTTTGATGAAAGATAATAAAGCAAAACCTCGAGTAATCAAAATACTTTGATAATTTTCTATTATCTTTGATACGCTCGGGATTTTGTTTTTGTGTTTTATATCTGTCAAAAAGAATAGTAATGAAAGTGTTCCTATTCCAATAAAGAACGAAGTGTAAAAGAGCGTTATGAATCCGAATAAGAATATGATTAATCCGCCGAGTAATGGTGCGAGAATTACTCCTAAAACTCTGTAAACTGAACGGACTGCATTGTATGTTGAGAGTTTGCTTTTTGCAGAAATCTCCCAGACGTAACTGAGATATGCTGGATAAAATATTGAGGCACCGATTCCGAAAATTATTCCTCGAGTGATGAAGAATAATTCTGTAGTAAAAAAGACTAAACTTAGATTTGCAAGTGCCATTATTAATCCTCCTGTGAACATTACTCGCCTACGATCATAGTAATCTACAAAGGATCCTGCAAACAGTTTGGCAATGTTTGTTGCAACTACAGATACTGCGACAATTATTCCGATGTTTACCAAATTGATTCCGATGTGGAAAAAATAAAGCGGTAAGAATATTGTAACTAATGATCGTGAAAGACTCATGAAAAAAGATATTGTATTTGCATATCGGTGATTTGCTTTTGTTCTGAGTGCCATTGAAGAAATAATCAAAGGAGCTATTAAAACTTAACCAAATAATTTGTTCTTTAATCTTTTCATGTAAGTTGGACCGTTCATTATTGCGCTCTCTAATGAAATTGATGCGTAAGATTTTTTCTTTTTCATTGCGAAACCTAATCTGATTAAATTAGCTGCAATTATGAATCCAGTTAATCCGTATGCAACTTCATCTACTGCTTCTGGAAATTCTTCTGTAACAAAGCGTCCTGCCCATCCTGTTCCTTGAACCATAACATAATATTGCGGAGAGAACGCAATGTCAATTAGTGCGTTCTGTTTTGTTAATGTGTGTGCTTCTTTTTCTGCAATTAATGCAAAAGCTTCTTGATCTCCTTGAGTCATTGCACCGCCAATATATGCTTGTAGAAATGTTCCAACAGGTCCAATATTTGCCTTTCCTTTCAATCGCTTTTTGTAAATATTATTTATCCATCGGTTTACAAAACCAGTATCTTGTACATATTCAAAATATGCTTCTTCTGCCGCACACCTATTCGAGATGTGTCTGTTACCTTGCTCATCAAAACTGAATAAGCCACGTTCCTCTAAGATTGATTCTAATGTTGTCATTTTTAATTAATTAAAAAACAATATGTTCATCTGATCGTTTGTAAGAATGTAATTCTTTCTTGTCAAACCAAAGTGCTATTTCTTTTTTTGCATCTTTAGCATCTCCTGAAGCATGGATAATATTTGCAATGGATTTTCCAACTCTATCTGCATATGCATAAGAGTGATGTGCGTAATCTCCTCTGATTGTTCCTGGAGTTGCTTCTGCCGGTGCAGTGGATCCAACAATTCTACGTACGTTCTTTATTGCTTCAACACCTTCAAGAACTATTGCTATAACTGGTCCAGATCGAATAAATTCATCAAGTCCTGAGAAAAATGGTTTTCCAATGTGATCGGAATAATGTTTTTTGGATAAAGCTTTGTTAACCCAAACCATTCTCATTCCAACAATCTTTAATCCTGCATTTTCAAATTTTGAAATAACTGTTCCGGTTAGAGATCTTTGAACACCGTCTGGTTTGACTAATACTAAGGTACGCTCTATCATGCTTTTTTGTGCTGAGCAAATTTAAAACCTTAACGCTTTTTCCTTATCTTTATCTGTCGGGACAATCTCCGAGTTAGTTCTTTCATTGCCAGTCCAAATTTCCAATCTACTCCTTCTGCCCTGATAATTTTTCCCTCTGGTGTTTCTGCTTCTCCAGTTATTGCATACTTTGTTCGTTTGCCTTCTTTTTCATAACGCTTCATTCTCAATCTAAGGCGTTTAAATTTACTAGAAAATAATTTCTTGCCTAGAATTTCTCTTAATCTTCGTCGCTCTTTTAGATCTAGTTTTTTCTCAGAAAATTCTACTTTCATATTAAGTATTAGGATTCAGTTTATTTAACCGTTACGCTCTTTGCTAAATTTCTTGGCTTGTCGGGATCTAATCCTTTCATAACTGCCAAATAATAGGATAATGCTTGAATTGGAATTATTCTTAGTATTGGTGAGAATTTATCTGGACCTACAACTTTGATCCAGTAATCGAACACTTCGTGCTTCTTTTCTGATATTCCAATTATGAATGCTCCTCGAGTTTTGAGCTCTTGAGCATTTGATAAAATATCTTGATTTTCTTTATTTGGAACAAACACAATACATGGTGTTCCGTGTTCAATCATTGCAATTGGTCCGTGTTTAATCTCTCCACCTGCAAAACCTTCGGCGTGTATATATGAAACTTCTTTTATTTTTAGTGCTGCTTCCATTGCGGTTGCATAATCTCTTCCACGACCAATAGTAAAAATATGATTTGAATATCTTAGAATTTGTGATAATTCTTTTGTGTATTTTCTTGCTGATTCGCTTGTTAAGTAGTAAATGTTTCTAATAATTTCTTCAATTTCTTGTTTTGCTTGATTTGGTTTTATTACTAATGCAGACGCGATTAACATTAGAATTGCAACTTGGGCAGTGTAAGATTTTGTTGAAAGTACACAGATTTCTGGTCCCACGTTCATGAAAATGTTTTGGTCTGAAAGTCTGGATAAAGATGAACCTTGGACATTTACAATTGAGATTATTTGTGTACCTCTTGACTTTGCAGTCTTTACTGCTTTAATTAGATCAAGAGTTTCTCCAGATTGTGATATTGCTAGAACTGTTGAATTTTCACTCAGGAATTTTTCATACTGTTCAAATTCATGTGCATGTACTATTCTTGGCATAAGTCCATTTTTTAGAAATTCTGTTTCTGCAGCTTTTGCTGCATTGTAAGATGAACCGCAAGCAACGATGTAGACCTTTGAGGATTTTATTCTGTTTGCTACTGCAGTTATTAACTCTGAATCTTGCATTAGTGATTGCTTTACTGTGTCAACTTGCTCTGAAATCTCCTTTAGCATGAAGTGTTTGAAATCACCTTTTTTTGCTTTATCTACGTCCCAATCAATTTTTGAAATTTCTCTATGTACTTCTTTATTTCTGTTTAGAATTTTGATTTCTGAATTTATGTATCCGTAATCTCCGTCTTCTAAGTAAATTACATTTTTTGTTCTGTCAATGAAGGAAGTTACATCTGATGAAACAATTAGTGCATCTTTGTCGACGCCAACAACCAGTGGTGAATCTCTTCTTGCAAAAAATATTTTGTTGCTTGAATTGTGTAAGAAAGTTATTGCGAAAGTTCCCTCGAGTTCATCAAGAGTTTTTTTGAATGCTTCTAAAATATCTTTGGAATTTCTTAGATGGAATTCAATTAAGTTTGGAATTATTTCAGTATCAGTTTCTCCATAAAATGTGAATCCTTCTTTTTTGAGTTTGTTTTTTAATTCTTCATAGTTTTCGATAATTCCATTATGAACTAGTGAAATATTTTTTGAGTTTGAGATATGAGGATGAGTGTTGTCTTCAGTAACTTTACCGTGAGTTGCCCAACGCGTATGACCTATTACAAATGTTGCATTTCCTTTTTGAGTTGGAGTTGGAATCTTTCCTACTTGTTTTTCAGTTGTTAAGTGATCTTTATCTTTGAAAGTAAATCCCCACGAATCATATCCTCGATAGTCTAGGCTTTTAATCATTGATACAAATTCGGATAAATCTATGGAATTTGAAGTACTTGAATAGCCCACAATGCCGCACATATAGCGAAAAGTGAAAATTCGTATTAAAAGTTTGTGAAACTTAGAGTTGATTATTCTGAGGTTTCAGGAGTTAGATTTGTCTGCTCTGCCGGTGTTTCTGGTTCAACCTTTGGTTCTTCAGCCGGAGCTTCTTCAACTTTGGTTTCCTCTGCTGGAGTTTCTTCAACTTTAGTTTCTTCTACAGGTGCTTCTTCAACCTTTGGTTCTTCTTTGACTTCGAGTTCAGCAACTTCTACAGAAGTTTCTTCAACTTTGGTTTCCTCAACAGCTGGCGCTTCAGAAACTGGTTCTTCAACTGGCGCTTCTTCTTTGACCTCTGTCTTCTTAGGTCTTATTTCAAAATTTGTTGGAGTTGGTTTTACTCCATTTAATTTGTCTAAATGAATATCAATTGTTGAAACTCTAATTGGTCTTCCTTCTTTATTCTTAAAATCTTCTGCTGCGATTACAACTTCACCAATTTTAATGCTGTCTGTTAAGAATTTGCTTCGAACCATTTCTGCTACATCAACAGCTCTACTAATGAATTTTCCTCTAGATCTAATAATTACACTTCCAGCGCCATTAGTTGTAAATTGCATGACTACTGCAGTGACATAATTCATAAATGGCTTTCCGCCTACAAATACTATTCTTTCCTCTTGAATCATTGTGATATTTAGTCTGTCGATAGCTTGACTTTCTTTGTTGCATATCCTGCAAGCTGATTTCTAATTTTCTTTGTCTTAACATCGGACAATTCCTGAACTACTAGTTTGTTTTTGTTAAAATCATCAGTAAACCTTGCTCCATGCTTAGCTAAGAGTTCATCTACTAATCTCTTTGTAAATTTGGTTCGGATTCGTCCCATACTCTTTGCGTCAGATACGACTTTAAAAAGCTTGTTGTTGGCTAGCGTGGATAATTACTTTCCTGCTATGATTTCAATTATATCTAGGTGTTTTAGATTGTGCTCCTTTCCAACAGTTTGTTTTGTTCTTACGTCGACTGCTCGGATGAATTTGTCTCCAAAATCAGTATGAAGTCTGTATGCGAAGTCCAAAGCCGTACTCCCTTTTGGCATTAAGAAACAATCTGGTAAAACATTTCCTTTTGAATCCTCTAATTTGCTTACTCCTCCGGGATGGATTGCAATATATTCAAGAATATCAAATACAATTGTGTTTAGAATATCCTGAACTCCCGTTGATTTATTTGTTTCCAAGAATTTCTTAACTTGTGCCAGGGCTTCTTTTTGTTTGTCAGTTAAGTTTCCTTTGATTTCGAAATGATTTTCTCCAGGAATATAATCAATAAGTTTTGCTTTGTTTGCCTCTCTTAGTGCTAGTTCAAATTCTGCTGAACTTGGAATAATTCTACTATCAGTTTGAGATTTTATTCTTTCGAGATTTGCTTTTGAAGTTGATACGTCCATTTTATTTGCTGCGATGATTATTGGCTTTGCTTTCTTTCTTAATTCTGATGCAAATTTTTTCATATCTTCTTCAGACCATTCTGTTAATTTGTTTGAAAGTTTAGAGTTATTGAACGCTTTTTTTACCATTCCCAGATTTATTTTTATTCCTGAAAAGTGTTCTGCGATTGCGCGATCTGATGGCGTTCCAGAAAGTTGTGCTTGTCTTGCAAACTTTGCCCAACCTCTTTCCATTATTTGGTAAATCCAAGTATCAAGTTCTTCTTCTAGGAAGTTTATATCATTGATTGGATCGTATGAACCTTTTTCTACAGATTCTCCTTTTTCATTTGTTGAACCTGAAATATCAATAACATGAATTAG
The DNA here is from genome assembly GCA_014240455.1 of Nanobdellota archaeon. Taxonomy (GTDB): domain Archaea; phylum Nanobdellota; class Nanobdellia; order UBA10117; family ARS21; genus JAAZWY01. The sequence goes on from JAAZWY010000002.1 coordinate 17,103, forward strand.
CGCGTCAGCTGAACTTAAATCGTCAAGAAATTTATTTCCCATTCCTTTTCCTTCTGAAGCTCCTGGAACAAGACCTGCAACATCAATTAATTCCGTTGGAACAAATCTAGCTTTTCCGTGAACATATCCTTCTCGAGGATTTGATACTTTGTCAAAATCTCTTGCTGCATCTTTTATTTTTACAAAGGCAGTTCCGTGGTTTGGTTCAATTGTTGCGAAAGGATAATTTCCAATAAGTGCTTCTGCTAAAGTTGCAGCTCTAAAGAATGTTGATTTCCCAACGTTTGGTTTTCCTACAACTCCAATTAACATAGTTTGATTTCGAGTTTGAGTTTTTAAGAGTTCTTATTGAATCAAAGAATTGCATACATTATTCCAATCCCTAGGATAAACCAAAGAATTTGTAATGTTGATTTTTCTAAATTCTCCTCCTTATGTAATTCAGGAATTAGATCTGCTGTTGCGATGTAAATAAAGTGTCCTGCTGCGAAAGGAATTAGAAAGTGAGTTAGTCCCGTAATTTGACCTGAAAGATATATTGCAAGAACTGCTCCAATTATTGCAGTTAGGGCAGTTAGGAAATTTAATCCCAGAGCTTTATGTCTTGAAAATCCACCGTGAGTTAATACTGCAAAATCTCCAATTTCTTGAGGAATTTCGTGGAGCGCAACTGCTATTGTTGTTGCGATTCCGACAGGAATACTTAGAAGGTAACTTGCTCCGATTAATAGTCCGTCAATAAAATTATGAACTCCGTCTCCAATTAAACTAGTTATTGCAAAAGGTTGTATTTTTGCATGATTATGTCGATGTGGACTGTGGTGGCAATGTCGCCATCTAATTAATTTCTCAACTACAAACATTGAAAGTAATCCAAGAATTACATATAGTGCTGTAATTGTTTCAAATCCAATTTCTTCAATAATTTCTGGAAGCAGGTGTAAGAATGCAGTTCCAACTAATGTTCCTGCTGAAAGTGCCACCAAATACAGAAGCATTTTGTCAAGCTTTGATTTGTTAATTGATAGCGTGAATACTCCTATAAACGATATTAGGCTGATTCCAACTACGCTCACTAGAATGTATTCTTCAGGAGTCATCATGGAAATATTTGTGTTCCGAAGTATATAATTGTTTCTTGTAGAATAAATAGATTTAAAATTGAGGGGTAAATAGAGATATTATGAAATCTGGAATTAGAGCAATTGATTTTATGAATCACAAAGTGATTACTGTAACGCCCGATATGACGGTTAAAGAAGCTGCTAAACTTATGAACGTTCATAGAGTTGGTGGAGTTCCAGTTTGTGAAGGTAAGGAATTACTTGGGTTGTTAACTGAAAGAGATATTATGATGAGAGTTACTGCTCTTGACAAACTTCCTAGTTCTTTGAAAGTTGGACAAGTTATGCAAAGTCCTTTGAAAGCGATTGGTGAAAAATTCGAGGATTTATCAAGCCTTGCTAGAAAAATGAGTGAACATAAAATTTCTAAAATTCCGATTGTAGAAGATGGAAAATTGATTGGAATTGTTACAAATAAAGATGTTGTAGCTCACGCACCAGATTTATTAGATACATTTATTGAAAGATTGGCTGCAAGCGATAAAGGTCTGGCTGGTCATCCTGCTGCATTCGGACAATGTGAAGCTTGTGGTTCACATGGACATTTACATTTTCAAATGGATCAATTCATCTGTGATGATTGTATCAACTAAATTAAAATTCCAATAAGATTTCTTAGACCTTGTGCAAATCCTAAAACAAATATTGCCAGTAGGATTAATCTTGAGAATTCTTTATCCTCACTTTTGTTTAACAAGTAAAGAATTGGAACAACAACCGCCAATTTTAGTGGAATAAATGAAAATGACGAACCTGTTTTTTCTATTACAAAACGAGGTAGTACATGTTTTTCAAATCCTCCAAACAGAGATAAAATTAATGCTGTGTTTACTGCGTCAAAAAGTTGTCCAGTATATGCAAAGATTGTTAATTTATTTTTGAACCAATCTTGTTTGAATTTATTTGCGAGAATTATGCTGATCCAAACTCCGGCAACTAGAATGAAAATTATACCTGTAAGATAGTTTAAGTTTTGAAAAGTTGGGATTCCGTATCTTATTGGGATAAATAGTATTGCTAAAGCTCCTAGTAATCTTGGTCTTCTTAGAAATAATCCTACTAAGAATATTACAGTCATTGTTAGATATATTCCTGGGCTTACGCTTAGGAAGGTTTTTGGAATTAAATTAATGTCAACATATGCACGAGTTAATGCTCCGAGAAAAATGTAAGGAATTAGATCAATAGCTAACGCAGAATTAATTTTTATGTTTCGCTTCTGAAATAATTTATGTATTAAGAATAATCCTCCGAATGCCAATAGTGCGTAAGTTAGTGTGTTTACAACATTGTATTCATAAGTTGCATTAAATGGCTCAATAAAATATTTTTCTAGAAGTGCCATCCGCTATCTTCTTCCTCTTCTTCAAGTGCTGGTTTCTTTTGTTGTTCAGGCTGTTGGAAAGGTTGTGGTTGAACTGGTTGTGGTGCAGGTTGAACTGGTTGTTGTGGTTGAGAAGGTTGTTGTGGATTGAATGGATTTATTTGAGGTCTTGCTGGTTGTGGTGCAGGTTGAACTGGTTGTGGTCTTGGTTGTGCATTAGATCTTCCTTCAATAGTGGACATTCGTTGAGATATTGAATCCATGTTTCGTTTTAATTGTTCAAGCGTTGAGGTAAGTAATTGTACGCTTCTTTGTATTGAATCTAATTTTTCATTACTTGGCGCAGCAGAAGGTATTTGTGTAAATCCTGAACTTGGACTTGAGTGATCCATATCCGCAGAAGGTCCTGGAACAGCAGTTCCGCTAGGTTTTCCAAATTTTTCGTCAAAATGAGGGAACTCTTCTTTCTTTTTCTTCAGGGGATTAATTTTATCCAGAAGCGCCATGGTAGTTGGTGCCTTGAATGCTTAAATAATTTGCGTAGCTGAAGCATTGGTAAAGTATTAATATAATCAGAGCAATTTGCTAATATGCCTAGAAAAAAGTCTAAAGGTGCTTCAAAGATTGAAAAAGCACTCTGGAAAAAGGTGGATTCGAAGGAAATTCACTATGAAAACTTTGCTGAAGGCATTGAGAAATTCTATTTTTGGGTTACAGATTTTATGGAGAGCACGCTACACTACAAACTTAGTAAAATTGAAGACACTTCATTCGCTAGTGTTGGTTCCTCGCAGTGGGGATTGATTGAGCAGAGAAAATCAATTCAGCAAGATAAAGCTGCACAATATATGGGAACTATAGGTGGAATGATTAAGAGTATGATGCAAATTTACAAGGAATTGAAAATTATTGATGAGCGACTTAATTATTACAGTGAAGCAGATACTGGAAGTGTTGCTGCTGAGATTGCTCTGAAATCTCTTTGGATTGATTTAGTTGAAGGTGGTGCAAAACAACCAACTTCAGTTCTTGGTCTTGCATCTCAAGTTGGATTTGTTACTTTGCCTGACTTGTTCTTTAATATAACTCCGAAGGATTCTAAATCTGTTGATAAGGCAGTGGATAATTCTAAAATTGAGACTAATGTTCAAGTTAAAAATATCTTGAAACGAAAGTTAAAACAGTATATGACTTGGCGAGACCGAACTAAATCTGAATTGGCAACTCGTCGTTATTTCAATATTAAATATTTGGCTCAGCACTTTAACGTAATTAAAATGTATGGTGATTGGGCAAAGCCTTATTTACAAAATATTGGTAGATTGAATCAAAAGGTTCAGGAAGACTATTCATATCAGTTGCTTGAAGGAAGTGAGAGTACGGTTGCAGATATTGAGTTAATGGGTCAAAGGAAGATAAAGGAGCGTGACACTGAATTTGATAAAGTCTTTCCAATAATGGTTGTAAACTTTCATCACCGAACTCGTCCAGTTAGTGCATATCAGCAAGAACAGCATAGAGGAAGTCTACATATTGGTAGAGTTGAAATAAAATTTACAAGTTATCTTGCGAATAAAAAAGGACTTGATGATTATAAAAACAAAAAGAAAACTGAAACCTTGAAACTTCTTAAGACGGTTGATGCTTCAATGAGCGCTCTGTTAGATAGTCCAGATTCTAAAGCTGAGTTTGAAGGTTATTTGAAAGAAGCTGAAGGGATTAAGGAGAAACAAGCCGAGGATGAAAAGAAAGTAAAGGGAAAATCTAGTTTTGGTGGTTTTGAGATTTTTATCCCTGAATATTTTAAGAAAACTCAGAGAGACGCTCGCTTGAAATCTAAATCAAGTAAGAAACCAAAAAGAGGTTCTGATGACTTGACTGATGAAAAATCACTTGCTAAAATTATTGCAAAGGAAGATGTTGGAACTATTTTTAAGACATTTAAGATTGTCCACGGAATGTTGGTAAGAAGTTAAAATGATTGGTCCAAAAGAATGGGAAGAATTGAAAAATGAAATTTCTAAGCTTAATCCTATTTTAAGAATGAAACGATTGAAGGAAGCTCTTATTCGTGCATCGGATTCAAAACTTAAGAGTGAAATTAATGAATTGATTTTGAAATCTGAATCTGATTCAATTGAATTCTTTGATTCTCGCGCTGCTAAACCTACTGTGTCTTCTTCTCTTGAAAAGTTAGTTAGTGGTAAGAAATTTGAGGAAGGGCGAAATGATAGAAAAATTGAAGATATTGCTATGGAAGAAAGTAGTCTGACTGATTCTGAAGTTAAGAAAAAGGCAGTGAATTATGATCCTAACAAAAAGACTGAGTTTTATGATTCTGATAATGATTCATTGAGTGATGCCTATAAACCAACTGAACATAATGCTCATGAAATTGAGTTTGAAGAAAACAGCTTAAATAAAAGAAAGGATTATGTAAATAGAGAGGAAATGGATTTTAATGGCGCATGATCATAGTCACGGACACAAGCATAGTCCTGAGACTCCTGAAGTTCCTAAATATTGGCATTCTATGGACTCAACTCAATGGAGTTCTGAATCAGATAGAATTAAATTAGGAATAAGTACTCCTCCAATGCAGGATCAGCTTCAAAGTATTCAGGCGCGTATTCGTCAAGGTGCTCAAGCAGTAGAATTAGGATTTATAGGAACTGGAAAGGGTTCAGCAGGTCAAGGTAATTTTACTCCCGGAACAGTTGGCATCCCTGAGCGAGAAGCTATTAGAGATATTGCAAAAGTTAATGACGTTAAAATTTCTTCAGTACATGCATCTATGAAAATTCAAGGTTTGGCTGGTTTTGATGGACGACAGGGATTCAGTGAAGCTAAACGAGCCATGGATATGGAAGAAGTTAAAAGAACTATTGATTTTGCTGGAGACGTTACTGATGGAGGTGCAATTGTTGTTCATACTGGTGAGTTTCCGTATAGCGTTCAGGGAAAGCATGGTGAAACGCCATTTAAAACTAAAGGAGGTAAACCGATTCAGTTAAGTGAAGGACAGGCTATAGCTCAGAGATCGGCTCAATATTTGGTTAATACAAAAACTGGAAGAGTTGCTTCTGAAATAACTCCCGATTTTGAAGTTGATTTCTTGGAGAAGAAAAAAGATTCTAGAGAACTAGAGTTTGAAAAGAAAACAAGAAAATATGGTTGGTTTGTTGATAAGGCTAAAGCAAATCTGGCTAGCAAAGAACTAATTGATGAGAACAAGACTGAATATAGCGAACATAATCAAGGAATGAAATTGAGTAACGAGGAATACAAAAATACTTACGGTGATCCTGGATGGGTTGCGTTGCATTTTCAAATTAAAGAAGGTATTACACAAAGCAAATCTGATGAACTTTGGCACAGGGCAAGATATCGAGAATATAAAAATGATTTTGATCAGTCTAAGATTCAGTTAAAATTGGCAGAAGCGTTGCATTCACGTTCAGGTATTGCTGTTCCTGATGCGGAAGGGAAAAATCGTATCGATGCTTTGCGTCATAAAGTTGACATTTCTGAGCATCATGTTAAGGCTGAAGAAGAATACATAAAGAAATATGATCTCCAGCGGAAAAATGCTTATGATCAATTGTATAATATACGTCCAATTGAATCGTATGGTGTAAATAAAACTTCTGAATCTATTGCAGAGCTTGCACTTGATGCTGCACGAGTTACTCGTGATAAGAACTTAAAGAATCCATTGTTCGTTGCTCCCGAAAACTTATGGGGTGATCAATATGGTGCACATCCTAAAGATTTACGAAAAATCATTGTTGATTCTCGATCCAAGGCTGTTGAATATATGACTGCTGATAAAATTAAGATACATGGTGAGGAAGTTAAAAATCCATTCAAAGGTAGAGTCAAGAAAGCACTCGGACATATGCCTTCTAAATCTGAGGCAAAAAAAATTGCCGAGAATCATATCAAAGCAACTTTTGATATTGGACATGCGAACATTTGGAAAAAATATTTTTCTGGAGATGAAAAAGAATTCAATTCTTGGTTAGGTCATGAAGTTGATAAATTAACCAAAGACGGAATTATTGGACATGTTCACGTATCCGATAATTTTGGATATAATGATGAACATTTACCGCCTGGCTACGGAAATGCTCCAATTAAAGAATTCTTAACTCATATGCAGAAATCTGGATTTGATAAAGAATATATTGTTGAACCTGCACACCATGATGTTGGTGCGCTTCATGCAGGAATGGAATTCTTACAAACTCCAATTTATAGAATTGATACTCAAACTCATCGATGGACTTCTCCTGAAAGGTCTTACTTTGGACAGACACACGTTCCGGGATTTGTTACTCCCGGATATTTGCCACACTCAGGCGGAGAACAAAAACCCATGGTTTGGTCTGAATTACCATTAGAATAAACTCTACCAAAATTATTTATAGTCTGAAGCATACTATTTGATTATGAAGTTTAAGTATCAACGACGAGCCAATAATCTTGAATCAAAATATCCTAAACTTGATAGAGATCTTGCACGGAAGTTTGCTAAAATTGTCAATGCTGAGTTGGGCGATTTAGTTTCAGCACTTGTTTTGTTTGGTTCTGCTGCACGAGGAAGTTCTAATAAAAGTAGCGATATTGATATTTTGATTGTTACTGATGATGTTCATATTAATATGAATAAAGAGTTGGTTGAAACTTATCGTATTATTATACAAAAGGCAGTTGCAAAAGTTAACCCAGATAGACTTCATATTCAAACTTTACCACTTACTACTTTCTGGGAATATGTTCGAGCAGGTGATCCGGTTGCAGTTAATATTTTGCGAGATGGAATTGCTTTGATTGACAAAGGTTTCTTTGACCCTCTTCAACTTCTATTATTGAATGGTAGAATAAGACCTTCTGGAGAATCAGTTCATACCTATATGAATATGGCATATTCTAGTTTAAATCGTTCAAAATCTGGTCTTGATAATGCTATTGTGGACCTTTATTGGGCGACGATTGATGCTGCTCATGCTGCCCTTATGAGTGTTGGAGAAGTACCAACCTCTCCTAGCGCGGTTGCAGATATGATTGATGAAAAACTTGTCAAACAGAAATATGTTACTAAGAAATACTCTGACATAATGCGGCATATGTATGAAGTCTCTAAAAGAATTATGAAGCGTGAGCTTAGTAGTCTTGATGGTAAAACCTATGATCGATATCTAAAACACACTGAAGATTTTGTTGAAGCTATGAAAAGGGTTGTAAATCGTAAATAATTAATCTAAGTATTCCATTAATTCTTCTAGATTTTCAATGCCAATTCTTGCTCCCATTTCTGGAAGATTTCCGTTTATCAGACCAATAAGTCCTGCTGTTTCTAACTTATCAGAAACTTGATTAATTATTTCTGAGTTTTCAGCCAAATAAGCAAGATGATCTGGTCTAGTTATTAAACTATTCATTAAGTTAACAATTATGTTTTCAACTAATTCTTTAGTTTCTCCTTCAACTTCAGCGTGATAATCAATAGAGTTTGTTAGATAGTTTACAATGTTCTCAGATCCTTCATTTATTACAAATCTTGCTGGAGATAATCCGTCACCCAGATTGTTTAATAATCCGTTTAAGTTAGCTAGATTTGTTGGATCTGCCTGATAATTATTCATTGCTTCAGTTGGAATTATTTCAGAAGAATGTGCCATTAATCCCGCCCTCAGGGGAATATCCTCATTTATTTCTTCAATAGTTCTTTCATGACCGTATGCTTTAGAAGTAAGTTCTAATAGGAACTCATTGATTTCATTATATGCAACTGCATCGTTTTTATCTCGAGCATCAATAATTTTTTGCATTAATTTATAATGTGCTTCAGTTTTGAAGTCTCCTATCTCTTCACCAACTTCTATTAATTTTTGTGCATATAGCCATTCTGTCATATATTTTGCCCCAATTTTTGGTTTAAAAGCGTTTCGTTCAAGAAATTGGAGAATGTTAGAAAACATTTAAAACCATGTGTCTCGTTTGTAGTTTATGGTTAATAGTTCAAATTCTTCTCAAGATTTAGCAAGTAATGATAAATTGAAAGAGATGTTTGGTAAATTTAAAGAGTCTCAACAAGGTTCCAAGCAAAAAGCATTGGAGGATTTGAATAAAACTCTTGATAAAGTTCAACCAACTGCTGAAAAGATAAGAGATTCTTTACTAAAACGGCATAAGAAGGAAATACTTGGTGCAGTTTTGACCATGCGACCTTCTGCTCCAAAACCTGGTGAAAAGCCTACAATGAACCCTAATTTAATTATTGTTTCTGAGTTGAGGAATAAATCTCCAAAGGAAAAGATGACTCATATTGCAGAGATTGAGAAAGATGGAAACAGTATGACTAAAACAAGTGGTCTCAAAGTTACTTCAATTTTACTTGAAGAAATCTGGGATTTTGCAACTCGAGGTCAATATGATATTATGCGTAGTATTGTTTCAGGTAGATTGATTCATGATGAAGGTGATTGGATAAAATCTTTGAAGGCTGTTGAGATTCATAAGATTAAGATGCTTAAGAAGTTTGAGAAGTATGTCGTTTCTTATGTTATGGCAGGATCTCTTATTCGAGGAGAAGCAAATTCTGATTCAGATATTGATGTTTCTATTGTAATTGATGATACTGACGTAACTAGAACTACTTCTAATGAATTGGTTTTGCGACTAAGAGATATTTCTGCTAAGTTTGCAAGAGAGTCTGAAAGAGAAGTTGGAATTCGAGGTAAACTCAATATTCAAGTTTGGATTCTGACAAGGTTATGGGAAGGATTACGTAGAGCCGAACCAGTATTTTATACTACTATTAGAGATGGAGTTCCACTTTATGATCGAGGAATGTTTGCACCTTGGAAGTTAATGCTTAAGCGCGGTCTTCTTACTCCGACTCCTGAATCTATTCAAAAATATATCAAAGATGGTAAGAATTATTTGAACAGAATTAAGCTGAAGTTTAGAGATATTGCTATTGAGGATTTATTTTGGTCAACAATTTTTCCAGCTCAAGGAGTATTAATGTTGTTAGGAGTTCCTCCAGGAAGTCCAAATCATATCTCTGGACAATTGCGAGAACACATGGTAAAAAAGGGTCATCTTGAAGAAAAGTATGTCAAGATCTGGGAACGATTGCATAAACTGAGAAAAGATGTTGAGTATGGAAAAGTCAAGGAAGTTAAACTTGAAGTTATGACTAAGAATTATAATGATGCGGTTGGATTTGTTGAACGAATTGAAAAAGCATACAAAGATATTGAGAAGAAGTTGATTAATTCAAAGATTAAAGCTGTTAAATCAAAGTCGGTAGAAGATGCTCAACTGGTTCTCAAAGTTGCAGGAGTTAAAGCAAGTAAGAGTGGTGTAAAAAATGCATTGAAATCTGAATTAATTGCCAAAGGTCTTGCTAGTTCAAAATATTTAGAGTTAATTAATTCTGCAGGAAATCTGGATAGTAATCGATCAAGTTTGACTGAAGTTGAGAGTTTAGAATTCGGTTTGGATAAAGTTCGAGATGAAACTATTGATATTATTAATGCTGAAAAAGGTTTGAATAAAGATCGATTTAGGCTTCTATTGAGATATGGTTCTGGCGAAAATCAAAGAACTGCGCATTTGTGGTTGTTTAACACTGAAGTGTTTATTGTTAAAATGGGTTCAGGTCAGGCAGAGATTGTTAAGTATGAAGTCGGTAAGAAGGGTGTATTGCAAAACGGTAAATCAAGTACTTTGAAAGTTCTTGAGAAAAAATTAGCAACTTTTGATGGTGCTCCAACTCAAGTTTCGACAAAAATGATTTCTTCTCTGAAAGAATTATTGGATAATAATTTGAGAATGTTTGTAGGTTAAATTAATTGAACATTTCTTACGTTTTGATGATACATTTTTACTATTTCTTTAAGTTGTCTCAAAGTCTTTTTGCCATTACCGTTTAGTTTTTTTCTGTCTGCAGGATTCTTTAACAATATTGCCAAAGTTCCTCGAACAACTTTTGAGGAATTGAATGGAATTGGATAAATGAACTTTTCAATTGTATCCTCCATTGTTTTACCTCGTTCAACAATTTTGATATCTTTCTTTAACGCGTGACTTATTGCTTTGACTTTTTCTCCGTTTTGTCCAACTGCTTTTTTTGCAGAGCCACTTTCTACAACAAAAATTATTGATCCGTCAACACCCATACAATTTATTGGTGAAACTCCGGTCTTATCTTTGAAAAAGGCCATCGTTCGGATGGTGTGGTTATCTAAACTAATAGTTGGCATGATAATTATTTCTTGATTCCGATTACTGAAATCAGGAATGTTTTTCTAAGAAGTGCTCCAAGTTCTTCGCTGTCTTCGTTTAGTCTTTCTAGTTCGAAATTGCAGCTATCTTTTATCTCTTCAAATTTTACAAACATATCTGCTGGATAGTTTGAAGAAGTGAACACTGAAGTTAAAGTCTTCGCTTTAGCCTCTCTAAGAACTGCAGCAGTTCCGTAGATTACTTTCTTCTTTGTTTTTAGGATTTCTTGTGCTGCTTTCATTTTTTAGTCTCCTTTTTCTTTGCTTTTGAAGCTTTTGGTTTTGCACCGTCCATCTTAACAAATAGCTCAGGTAATCCTGTACCAATTGGCACTGGTTGATTAATCATTACATTTTCAACTACACTTACTAGGTTGTCTTGTTCTCCCCTCACTGATGCTTCAACTAAGTGATCTAGCGGGATTTCAAAAGCCGCTCTTGCAAGTACAGATTCTTTTTCTTTTGTGATACCGTGACGAGTTATACCTTTGATTCCTCCGTCTCGAGTCATCATATCTGAAACTAATGAGATGTGTCTTTCATCAATTGCCATACCTTCGTGACTTAGAATGTGCATGACTTCTCTCAGTACTGCTGCACGGACTGCTTCAATACCTAGAACTGCTTCAATTTCATAGAAGTTATTTGTTCGAGTTCTTGAGAAATCTACTTCTTTGATTTCTGAAATATTCTTTAGATTTGATCCGAATGTTTGAATTATGAATTCTCCGTTGTCGCTCTTGTATGCAAGAACGTCTGTGATTCCTGAAATTCCTGAAATAAATGAGTCTCTTAATTTTTCTTTTAATTTGTAAACTTTCTTGATATCATTATCTTTTAGTTTTACTGAAATACTTGCTGTTTTCTTTGTTATGTCTGCTCCCTTAACTTGTAATGATAATTGTTCATATACATCATTTAGATTGATTGACTTTCTTTTTAGTTCGTCTTTGTCAAGAAGTACATTAACTTCGCCATTTGCTAAGTCCATTGTAAATTCTTTTGTTACTTCTTCCAGAACTGTTTGCTTAATCTTTTGAGCAATTTTGTCTGCTTTGTTCTTGTCTTTGCTGTGTGGAGTATTTAGATAAATATGCATTGTTGGAGTTGAAGGTAATTTTCTTGCGTCAAGAATTTCGATAATACGTGGAAGACCAAGTGTTACGTTAAGCTCCGCTACTCCAGTAAAGTGGAACGATCTCATTGTCATTTGAGTTCCAGGTTCTCCGATTGATTGTGCAGTAACTACTCCGATTGCTTCTCCCGGATCTAATTGAATCTTTGAGTATCTATCCTTTGCAAGTTTTTCGTCTTTAAACTTGATGCCTTCTGGTAGGTTTTTCTTAATCCAAGCGAAATTATCTTTTACCATTTTATTCGTTTAATATTCTCCCTTTATCTGATTTTGATACGTCAACGTTGTCTCCACCGAATGCGAATTGAATAATCTTTCTTGAAGAGTCTCTGACTGTTCCGTCATAAGCCACTTTCAAGTCTTGCATTGCGTTTACAAGTCTTCGTTGCATGTAACCGGATTTAGGCGTACGCATTGCTGTGTCCATGAAGTTGTCTCTTCCAGTGATGGATGTAAAGAATACTTCAACTGCGTCCAATCCGTCTGCATAACCGTTTCTAACAAATCCGTGAGCTCTTGGTCCAAGATCTCCTTTGTTGAAATGTGCGATTGTTCTGTCCTTGAATCCGAAATTGATACGTTCTCCTCGTAAGTCTGTTTGACCAACGAATCCAGACATAAGAACAATGTTTAATATTTTGTCTCCAGCTCCAGCTCTTGCTGAGTTTATTAAGTGAGTGCTTTCATCAATCTTTGCTTCGATTACTTTGTTTAATTTTGTACGTGCAATTGATAGTACGTGTTGCATCTTTGCTTCGAATGTTTCTTTAACGGTCTTACCTGGTAAAGGTTCAATATTCTTTGATTTTAATTGTTTGATTAAGTTATCTGCATCAACTTGCGATTCATCCAATATTTTTTGAATTTTTGTCTTATCTGACGCATCAATATCGAAATCATTGAATGACATTGTAAGTCCTACTTTTCTTGCTACTGCAATTCCTAAGTGAATTGCTCTGTTCAAGAATGTTGCAGCTTCATCCGCACCATAGTCTATGAACAATTTGTGAATTAGTACTCCACCTTCCGGTCCGATAAATGAGGAATCAATTAATGATCCTTGTTTTAATTGACCTTTTTGAATTACAACTTCTCCTTTTTCGACTTTTCCGTTCTTAAAGACTTTTCCTTTCTTTTTGAAGTTCAAATCTTTTGGTAAAAGCATGCTAAATACTTGTGCTCCGTGCCATAGTTCTTCTTTTCCTGCCTTTGTTGGCTTTGGTAATACATCATCAATTCCTACAGCTAACAATAATTCACTTGCTTCTCTTCGTGTGAAGTATCTATCTTTTGTTAAATAATACAATCCTAGAACTGAGTCTTCGATTGCTCCAATAATTGATAGTCCGTATCTTGGAGTTACAATTTGATTTTGAAGTAGTAGAAGTGTTTCTACTTCTGCTCTCGCTTCTTCGGTTTGTGGAACGTGCATATTCATTTCGTCTCCGTCGAAGTCTGCGTTATAAGGTAAACAAACAGCAGGATTAATTCTTAGAGTTTTTCCAGGAACAACTTTTACTCGGTGTCCCATCATCGACATTCTGTGTAGAGATGGTTGTCTGTTGAATAATACAATATCTCCGTTGATAATATTTCTTTCAACCTGATATCCGAAAGTAACTTCTTCTAGAATTGATTCAATAGATTCTTCAGTAATTTTCTTTCTTCTTCCTTCGTTAGTAATTATGTAATTTGCTCCAGGATATCCTTCGAAGTTCTTGATTAGTGATTTCAGCCAATCAATATTCCATTCTGTTACTCTTTCTCCGATTGTTAGTTCCTTTGCGATTGTTTCTGGAACTCCAACTTCGTTGATGTCAATATGTGCGTCTGGAGAAATAACTGAACGTGCACAGAAGTTAACTCGCTTACCTGCAAGATTTGCTCTGAAGATTCCAGTTTTACCCTTCAATCTTTGAGCTAAAGTTTTAAGTTGCCTTTGAGTTCTGTGTCTTGCTGGAGGTACTTGTGCAATACTGTTATTGAAATAGGTTGTTATGTGATATTGTAATAAATCCCATAAGTCTTCAACAATAATTTCTGGTGCTCCGGCATTGATGTTTTCTAGAAGTCGTTGATTTACTCTTACAACGTCTGAAAGTTTGTGAGTTAGATCGTCTTCTGAACGTTCTCCAGTTTCTAAAGTGATTGAAGGTCTTACTCTGATTGGTGGAACCAATAGTGTTGTTAGAACCATCCATTCTGGTCTTGCGAAAGCTGGATCTACTCCGAAAACTTTTACATCATCATCCGGGATCTTTTCCAAATGTTCTCGAATATTTGTTGGCCATAATCTTTCGTCTTTTCCTTCGAAGAAAGTTTGAGGTTTCTTGAATACTGTTTTTTCTCTCGGAGTATTACAGTGTGGACAAGCTTTTACCGTGGATGCTGCTTTGATCATGTTTCTGATTACTTTCTTTACTTCTTTTGAATCAATGTTTGCAGCCAAGTCTAATTTATCTTTGTAATTTTGAATCTTTGCTTCAGTTAATGAAATTCTTCCACAACTTGAACATGTTGAACGTAAGAAATTGTAAATGTGTGTTCTGTATAAAATATGAATTACTGGTTTTGATAAGTTAATGTATCCAAAGTTTCCTGCGCCAAGTTTCCACTTCTTGACGCCCATTCCTGGATCTAATACTCCCATTTCTGGATCCATTAATCCCTTTTCTACTGGATATCCATCTGAGTCGTAGATTTCTGGAGTGACTACATTTACTTTTCCAAGCTTCTTTATCATAGTTGGACTTAGTAAACCGAACTTGATACTCTCTACTTGTTTGGAAATTACTTGTTTCATTGTTTTGACCTCTTTTGCTTGAATTTATCTTTTAATTTTAATTGTGGTCTGATTCCCATAGCTTTTAGTTGTTCAATTAGTAACTTGAATCCGTAAGCCATTTCGACCTTTGAAACTGTTTCCTTTGGATCCACTACGCTAGTGAATCTATCAGTAAATGAATCATATTCTGCAATATCTCCCGATCGGTCTCCAATATTTACTATGTCTTTGTCTGAACTGAACCTTTCTTTCAATAGTAATGAAGATCCGTGAGCGATTAGTGTGTCTTTTTCCATGTCTCCGAATCGAAGTCCACCTTCCATTGCTTTACCTGCAGTAGGTTGTCTTGTTAGTAATGCAACTCTACCTCTTGCTCTGGATTGAACTTTGTCTGCGACTTGATGCTTTAGTCTTAAATAATAAATGTTTCCTACGAAAATCTTTGCTTCATAAGCTCTACCTGTTCTTCCGTCGTATAAAGTTTCAGTTCCGTTTTCTCTGAAACCTAATTCTTCTAATTCTTTTCTTAGATCTTCTGAAGGTTCTCCACTAAATGGAGTTCCGTCAACATATCGTCCGCTTAGAGCTCCAACTTTTGCTCCAAGAGATTCGATTAGGTGAGATACGGTCATACGACGCATACCGAATGGGTTGAATAATATATCTGGTACTGTTCCAGATGAACTGAATGGCATATCTTCTGGATTTGCAATGTGTCCAATAACTCCTTTTTGTCCGTGTCGAGAAGATACTTTATCTCCAACACCGATTGGTCTTGTGTCTCGAACTTCAATGTTTACTAGTGGATTACCGTCTTTGGATTCAGTTAACAGAACTTTGGAAACAGTTCCGTTTTCTCCGAATTTAACTTTTACAGATGTGTCCTTTCTGATGTTTGCCGCTGTGCTGAAAGTTTCAAGTCTTGATAAGAATCTTGGAGGTGATGTTTTACCAACAAGCACTTCTCCACCACGTACGTGCGTTTCAGGACTAACTAATCCATCTGTGTCTAAATTTTTATAGTGTGCTTCAGTTGAATATCCTTGTACGTCTTTATCTGGTACTTTAATATCATCAATTTGACCGCCCGGATATCTTCGTCTTTCTGCTGCATAAGGTCTGTAGTGAGATACTCTTGAAAGTCCTCGATCAATAGATGCTCGATTTACTACAACTCCGTCAGACATGTTGTAACCTTCGTAATTTAGGATTGCAATTACCAGGTTTTGTCCACCAGTGATGTGTTCACCGTACATATCTTGAGTGAATGATTTTACAAGTGGTTTTTGAGTATAATGTAGAACGTTAACATTTGTGTCTAATCGATTTAAGTAATTTAGTGCGTACAGAGAAGTTCCTTGTTGTTGATTTTTTTGTCCTCTTAGAAGACGTGTTGAGGGATTGAAGTTTGCAAATGGAATCATAGAAGTATTCATACCAAAAATTACAATTGGATCAATTTCCAAGTGTGTGTGTTTCTTTGTTAAATCTTTTTCATTCATCGCAACCAATGCTGATTCTTCTTCAAGTGCATCGATTTCTTCAACAATTCCGTTTTCGATTAATTCTGTCCAACTCATCTTTCCTGCATTTAATTCTTCAAGATGTTTGCTTGTTAAAAGTGATTTACCTTCTTGAACAATAATTAGCGGTCGTCGAAGTCGGTTTTTGTCAAGTTGGATTTTGATAATGTCTTCTTCTTCGTTGTATAGAATATTAAGGTTCTTTGAGAATTTTCCTGCACGTCGTTCTTTGATAGTATTCTTTACAAACTTTTCAGCGTCCTTTACTGTTCCCTGTAATACTCCATCAATGAATACGTAGCTCATCCTTTAATTTCCTCCAAACCAATTTTTTGTAAGCTCTTTAAGTTTTTGCTGTATTCTGAAGCTTGTAATTCTGTTGTGATTGTTCCAGTTAAAGCTAGAGTTTTTCTTAGACCGATATTCTTACCTTCTGGAGATTCAATAGCACAAAGTCTTCCCCAGTGTGTTGGGTGTAAAGCTCTTGCTTCAAAAGATTCTCTGTTTGAATCTAGTAAAGATGTTACTCTTCTAAGTTGAGAAATTGCTGCAATTGGATTATCTCTTTCAAGTCGTTGAGAAACTCCTTGTCTGTTTCCTGTCCAATTTCCAGTTCCCATTGCTGAACGAATCTTTTCAGTCATGAACTTTGATCTTACAAGAGATGCGATTGGAATTATTTTTCCTCGTCTTACTCCTCTAGTGAAAATGTAAATTATATCATTCTTCAAACCTTTGAAGTTTGTTCTGAATAAATCTTCAAGAAGGTCTCCTGCCATTCTGATCCTTTTATTCATATAGTGATCTTTGTCATCTGCTTGAATTTTGTCTTCTCTTAGAAGAATTGTTTTTCTAATCATTTGAGCAAGGAAATATGCTTTATTCATTCTTGCTTTCTTGTCTGTTCCCAAGTGAGGTAAAAAGATTGTGTCAAGAATAGATTCAACTTTCTGAAGTTTTCTGTCTTTTGGAAGTGCAATTTGCAAACTCTTTGAAATGAATTCTTTTGCTTCTTCTTGATTTGTTACACTCATGAATTCAACTAGATTGATATATAGATCTTCAGGGATTTCTTTGAATCCAACTGCATCTGCAATATCTTTATCTTTAGTCATTCCTAATGCTTTCAGGATTACTGTGAATGGAACTTTCTTTACGTTGCTGAAACTTACTTGGAATATTCCTTCCTTTGTTCGTTCAACTGTGTGTGAGATTTTATAAGTATCAATTGCTGAGAAAACTTTTGCGAAGTGTGTAATTGGTCCTGTCTTTTCTTTGTTTACAGTTATTTGATTTGGAGCTAAGTCTTCAAGTAAAACTAATGCTCTTTCAGTTCCGTTTACAATGAAATATCCACCAGGATCCATTGGATCTTCTCCAGATTCAATCATTTGATCTTGAGTTAAAGTTGATAAGTAGCAAAGTTTTGATTGAACCATTACTGGGATTTCTGCGATTTGAACTTCTGCTCTATCTCGTTCTTTTCCGTCGACAATTAATGCGATTTCTAAGAATACTGGTGCAGAATAAGTAAGATTTCTCATTCGTGCTTCAGCAGGATAAAGTGGTCTTTCTGAACCGTCTGCTTCAATAATAATTGGCTTTCTTAGAGATAACTCTGCGAATTCAAATTTAACTTCTTCTGCGTCAACTGGAATAACTGCTGGCATCAATTCTCGTTCAGCATCAACAACTTTTTGCATTCTCCAGTCAATAAATGAATTATAAGAATCAATGTTGCTTTTTACAAATCTATGTTCTTCGAAGAATTTCTTGATAAGAATTTGTTTGTTCATACAATCCTCCGATAGTATTTGTATTTTCCTGCAACTTCAGAAGATCTTTGAATTTCGATAATTGCACCAATTTCTGCATTCAGATGTTTGGCCATTGGGTCCTTGACGGACATAGAAGGTAATTGGTAAGGAGAAATTTTATATTGTTCCATGAGTGCCTTAACGGCTTTTTCGTCCAGAAGTTTGTGCTTTGGAATTAGCACATGTTTAGAAATATCTAGTTGAATCGGATTTTTAGCCAAATTATTACCTCACGTGGACTTTAATTCTTGAAAAGTTATTCTTATTAACTTTTCTATCGCGTATAAATTAAGCCCTCGTAATTTACTTTTGAACAGTTTCGTTTATAAAAGTATCGATTGGAACAGAGAATATGTTAAATATTAGTGCCACGAACTTTCTAGTAGCTATCCAAACACTTTTACAAGTATTACGGCTACGATAAAGTACTTTATTGGTTTTGTGAGTAGTACTATGGTCCAGAATTTCTTGCTCTTTAGAAGTCGTCTGTTGAATTGGTCTATTTTTTCTAAAGTCTTCATGATTTTTGTTGTGTTTTAACTGTTAAAAGCTTGTCTAAATAAGTCCAACTGAGTATGACTTGTAGAGTGCGTATACGACGTATGATCCAATCATTGTTGCTGCGCCAAATTTGCTAAGTTTTTTGTCCTTTTGGAAAAGAAGGATAAGTCCTGCTGAAACTATAAACCAAAATGGTATGTCAAAATTTACTATACTTTTTGAAATTGGATTATCTGTAATCATTGCTCCAATTCCTAACGCCATCATTGGATTTGTAATGTTTGAACCAATAAGAACTCCGAGTGAAAGATCTCTGGATTTTTTCAATATTCCCATTACTGCTGTTGTAAATTCTGGAAGTGCTGTTGCGAATCCGATAATTAATAATCCAAAAAATGATTGCTCAATTCCAAGAGTGTTTGAAAATTTTAACGTTGTGTCAACTACTGCGTTTGCAGATAATTGAAGTATTGCTAATCCAACTAAAATTATTACAAAGTGTAAAGTGAAATTTTTGAAATGTTTATGAGTCCAGTTTGTTTTTCTTGAAATAATTTCACTTAACTTTTCTTCTTTTGTGTATAGATAGAAAAGATATCCCAGATATACGAAGAATAATATCGCTCCTTCAATTTGAGAAATTACTCCATCGAGTCCCATCAAAAATAATGCTACTATTGCTCCCAACATAACTAATCCGTCTCTGTGTTGTACTGATTTTGAGGATTTTATTCTTGTTAGAAATCCCAATATTCCTAGAATTAAAGTTATCTGAACTATGTTTGAGCCTATATTTGTTCCAATTGCGATGTTTGATGCTGCACTTCCTGCAAGTTCTTTTAGGCTTGCATTTATGTGAGTGAATATTTCCGGAAGTGATGTTCCGATTGAGAGAATTGTGAGTCCTATAAAGAGTTTTGAGATCTTTAATTGCTTGGCTATGATTAATGCATGGTCTACGACTGTGTGCGCACCATACCAAATTCCAAGTAATCCTGCAAGAAAGATTAGTAACTCTGCCACAATTAATTACTTCCTTGGTAGAATAAAAAGCTTGGCTCGGATATCGTAAGGCTTATAAATGAAATAATTTACCATGAACTCATGCCCGTTTGGTGTAGTTTGGTCTATCATACTAGCTTGTCAAGCTAGTGACTCGTGTTCAAATCACGGAACGGGCGTTTATTCTTAAACGCAACTCTTATAAACTAAGTATTGGCGTAGATAGTAGGACGAAGTAGAAGTTCAGAAAGTTACGACAACAACGCAACATAAAGTTCATTTTATTTCAATATTAAAAATGCAAAAAAACACATTTAACGAATTGGGAGTAAATTCAAATATAGTAAGAGCGCTTTCTGAATTTGGAATTACTGAACCAACTGATATTCAAGAAAAAGCGATTCCGATAATTAATTCTGGAAAAGATATTATTGGAAAATCTAAAACCGGTTCTGGGAAGACTGCAGCTTTTGGAATTCCGTTGATTAACAAAGTTGTTCCAAAGAAAGGTGTTCAAGCTTTAATTCTTGCACCAACAAGAGAACTTGCAGTTCAAATTTCAAGAGAATTAGGAAAATTTGGAAAGTATAGTAAGCTTGGAATTGCAACCGTTTATGGTGGAGTATCATTACGTCCTCAAATAAAGGATATTGCTCGATCAGAGATTGTAGTTAGTACTCCTGGAAGACTTCTTGATCACTTACAACAAAGAAATATTGATTTATCAAAAATAACACATTTTGTTTTAGATGAAGCAGATCGATTAGTTGATATGGGTTTCATTAGAGATATTGAACGCATTTTATCTTACACTCCAAAAAGAAAGCAAATGGTTTTATTTGGTGCAACTATTTCTCAAGAAATTTCGAGAATAAAACAAAGACATATGCATAATCCTGTAGTTGCTGAATCTGAAGTCCACGTTGCTGAAGAATATCTTGAGCAATATTATTATAATGTTCAAAAACAAGAAAAGTTTTCATTGCTAGTTCACTTACTGGCTAACGAAGATACCGATCAAGCAATTGTATTTTGTTCAAATAGACACACTGTTGAAAAAGTTTCTAAGAATCTAAGAAAACAAGGTGTAAAGATTGGAATGATTCATGGAAGACTTACTCAAAATAAACGTCTGAGAATTATTGGTCAATTTAACAACGGAAGAACTGAACTATTGGTAGCTTCTCCAGTTGTTGCAAGAGGAATTGATATCAAAGCAGTTTCACATATTTTTAATTATGATCTTTCAGATGATCCACAGGAATATATTCACCGAGTAGGTAGAACTGCTCGCGGAGGTTCAACTGGAAAAGCAATTACTTTGTTGAGTAATCAAGACCATGATATCTTTAGACAAATTCTGAATAATTATGATATTAATATTAAAGAACTTACTAGTGACAAATTCCCTAAATTGAAATTTGATGTTGGTGGTGATTCAAGAAAACGAAGTCCTCGACCTGGTCGAAGATGGAATAATCGAAGTCCGCGCAATAGATCAAACTCTCGAAGTCGAAGAAGTAATGATTCTAAGCCTAGTGAAGGAAGATCACGAAACTTTGGTAACGGACGGCCA